>NZ_JBLODY010000013.1:0-67812 GCF_047785625.1 Solidesulfovibrio sp. C21 | reverse complement strand
CCCCCAGACCCCCACCCTCCCCCAAAACTCTTCATGGGGGTCACTCTCGGGTGGGGATACGGATCCCTTTGAAAGTTTTTGAAGGGGGGCCAGGGGGAAACTTTTTGAAAAAAAGTTTCCCCCTGGCCGCCGGAGGCCTTCCGCCTCTTTTTCCCTTACTCAACCACCGCCGGTTCCTGGGCCGCCTTCTTGGGCGCGCGGCCGGTGAAGTTGAAGGTAAACAGTTCGGGCGCGCCTTCCGGGGCCGCGTCGATGAGGGCTTCGCCGCCCTTTTGCAGCTTGCCGAAGAGCATCTCCTGGGCGAGAGCGTCCTTGATCTCTTCCTGGATGACCCGGGCCAGGGGCCGCGCGCCGTAGTCATGGTCAAAGCCCTTTTCGGCAAGCGTGGTCACCGCGGCCGGAGTCAGGCGCACGAACACCCGCTTCTCGACCATCTGGGCGTTGAGCTCGCGCAGGTACTTTTGCACGATCCGGTCCATGATCTCGGGCGTCAGGGACTTGAAGGTGATGATCCCGTCGAGGCGATTGCGGAATTCGGGGCTGAAAAGCTTCTTGACGGCCTTTGTCCCCTTTTCCGTCGTATCCTCGGCCTTGCCCGAACCGAAGCCGATGCTCTTGGCCGACATTTCCCGGGCTCCGGCGTTGGTGGTCATAAGCAGCACCACGTGGCCGAAGTCGGCCTTGCGGCCGTTGTTGTCGGTAAGCGTGGCATAGTCCATCACCTGGAGCAGGATATTGAACATGTCCGGGTGGGCCTTCTCGATCTCGTCGAGGAGCAGCACCGAATACGGATGCTTGCGGATGGCGTCGGTAAGCAGGCCCCCCTGCTCGAAGCCGACATAGCCCGGGGGCGAACCGATCAGCCGGGCCACGGCATGCTTTTCCATGTATTCGCTCATGTCGAAGCGCACGAAGTTGATGCCGAGCACGGCGGCGAGCTGCTTGGCCATCTCGGTCTTGCCCACGCCGGTCGGGCCGGCGAACAGAAACGATCCGGTCGGCTTGCAGTCGTTGGCCAGCCCCGCCCGGGAGCGCAGGATGGCCTTGGCAATGGCTTCCACCGCCTGATCCTGGCCGAAGATGAGGTCTTTAAGCTCCCCTTCCAGGTTCTCCAGGCGCACCTTGTCCGAAGACGTCACCCGGGCCGCCGGAATCTTGGCCATGGAAGCCACGACCTTTTCCATCTCGGCCACGCCGATGGCGCCCTTGGTATTGCCGGACAGTTTGCGCACGGCCCCGGCCTCGTCGATGACGTCGATGGCCTTGTCCGGCAGGAAGCGGTCGTTGATGTGGCGGGCCGAGAGTTCCACCGCCGCCCGAAGCCCGGCCGGGGTGTAGCGCACGCCGTGGTGGGCCTCGTAGTAGGTGCGCAGGCCCTTGATGATCTCCACGGACTCGTCGATGGTCGGCTCGCCCACGTCGATCTTCTGGAACCGGCGGGACAGGGCCCGGTCCTTCTCGAAGTAGTTCTTGTACTCCTCGTAGGTGGTGGAGCCGATGCAGCGCAGCTTCCCGGACCCGAGCACGGGCTTCAGGATGTTGGAGGCGTCGAGGGTGCCGCCGCTGGTCGCGCCGGCGCCGACGATGGTGTGGATCTCGTCCACAAAGAGGATCGCCCCGGGCTTTTGCTCAAGCTCGGCCAAAACGCCCTTGAGCCGCGCCTCGAAATCGCCCCGGTACTTGGTGCCGGCCAGAAGCGCGCCCATGTCCAGGGCGTAGATGAGCGTGTCCTTGAAGGACTCGGGCACGTCGCCCCCCACGATGCGAAGGGCCAGGCCCTCGGCCAAGGCGGTCTTGCCCACGCCCGGATCGCCGACGAAGATGGGGTTGTTCTTGCGGCGGCGCAGCAGCACGTGGATGGTGCGGGTCAACTCCTGATCGCGGCCGATAAGCGGGTCGATCTCGCCCTTTTTGGCCTTGGCCACCAGGTCCACGGTATATTGGTCCAGGGCCGAGCCGGACTTGCCGCCCGTCTCGCCGTCGCCCTCACCCTCGGCGGAGGCCTGTTCGCGGCCGGAGCCATGGGAAATGTACTCCAGCACGTCCAGGCGGGACACGTTGTGGGACTTGAGGTAGTAGACCGCGTAGGAATCTTCCTCATCGAAAATGGAGGCCAGCACGTCGCCCACTTCCACCTGCTGTTTGCCGGACGACTGCATCTGCATGATGGCGCGCTGGAGCACACGCTGGACGCTTATGGTCTGCACCACCTCGGACTCGGCGTTCTGGGGCAGGGCTTCCATGTGGTCTGTAAAAAAGCGTTCAAGCTGATGCTTGAGGCGCACCACGTTGGCGCCGCAGTGGACCAGGATATCCCGGCCCGTCTCCTCCAGGAGCATGGCATAAAGCAGGTGCTCCAGGGTGAGGTATTCGTGATTGCGGCGCTTGACCTCCTTGACGGCACTGGTCAACACCTTCTCCAGTTTCTTGCTAAGCATTCAGACCTCTTCCATGCTGCATTTGAGCGGGTAGCCGTTTTCCCTGGCCAGCCGGTGCACGAGAGACACCTTGAGCTCGGCCACTTCGGCCGTGTACTCGCCACAGACGCCCACACCGTTGTTGTGGACGTTCAGCATGATCTGCGTGGCTTCGTTTTCGTTTTTATGAAACACGCCGACGAGTACCTGGATGACGAATTCCATGGTCGTGTAATCGTCGTTGTGCAAAAGCACCTTGTACCTTCTCGGCTCACGGACTTCCTCTTCGACTTCGACGCCGAGACCCGGTTGTTCCTGTTCGATGGGATGGCTCATTGGGCTTGCCGTCACCTTTTCCCGGATATCGGGGAACTTCGGGGCGTCATCACGCCCGGATTGCGGTTTCTGGATAAAAATAAGTCGCTCTGGGGCACTGTCGAGGGGTAACGGCGCAAGGCGCGCCGCGTCCACCCTGCCTTGCACTCCATGAAATGGGGTACGAGAAATCGCGCCTACTGACAACAGCCTTCGCAGTATACTGGAATCGTTATTGAAAAGAATAGGTGATGCGGGAACCCCCGGCAACGGGTTCTTCCCTCGCGCGCGCTCCCCGTCCGCAACCTTTTGGTTTCGGGCGTGTACGGGAGAGGCTGCGGGGCCCTCTGGCGGAAAGGTCAGGAGAAGTCGGAAAGAACGTTGCCGCGTTCGTCGGGGCCAAAAACGAAACTGTCGCAGGCCGGCAGGCCGCAGGCCGCCAGATGGGCCTGGTAGAGGGCGTGGTAGGTCAGCGGTATGGCCTCGGCCATGGCAAGTCCGAGGGTCGCGGCCACGGCGGCAATGGCCGCGGCCGGCCCCTCAATTTCCAGGTAGCGGCCGAAAGGAAGCCGGTCGAGGCAGACATGGGTTTCGCCCGCCTGCCAGGTCTCCCGGACTTTTTCGTAGCGTAGGGCCGGGGCATAGCCCAGGGCGCAAAAAATCGATTCCATGACGGCGGGGTCGGCCACACGGGTCTCGAGCTCCCGGCGAATCTTGATCCCGGCGGCGGCGGCCGTCTCGGACGGGAGCTTGAGCGTCACCCGGCCCTCGCCGTCGCGGCGCAGGCGCAAGAGCACGTCGCGCCGCCGCAGCTCCCTGCCCGGCGTATCGAAGACGATATTTTCCTCGAACACCCGGGACAGGCGCACGCCGCCGGCTTTTTCGAGTGCTTCGCGCACGGGCGCAAACGCCGTCACGGCGAACTTGGTTTCAATCTCGTCGGCATCGGACAAGGCAGGGGCTCCTCGTATCGCATTCCCGAAAAGCATGCGATCGCTTTTCGGGAATGATCCGGATTTCCCGAACGCAGGCTCCGGGTAGACATGCAACAGGGGAAAGAACTCCTTTCGGGATTCCAAAAGCCCCCGCCCCTTGGCCGCCGGAGGCATTCCCCCTGATCCTTTTGCCTACAGGTCGAGCCTGTACTTGAAGTAGGCGGCGCAGCCCCCTTCGGTGGAGACCATGCACGGCCCTACCGGCGTGGCCGGAGTGCAGGCCTTGCCGAAAAGCGGACACTCGTTGGGGGCCATCTTACCCTTGAGCACATCGCCGCAGCGGCAGCCGGGAAGCGGCGGCGTTTCCTTAAGCGCCACGCCCGGCAGGCGCATGGCGTCGAAATCGGCGAATTCCTCGCGAATGACCAACCCGCTTTGGGGAATGAGCCCCAGGCCCCGCCAGAGCGCGTCGGCCGGGGCGAACACCTCATCCATGATGGCCATGGCCACGGGATTGCCGGCGTCGGACACCACCCGGGTGTAGCCGTTGCGGATGGCCGGAGCGTTATTTTCGAGCATACCGGTGATGTCGAGCAGCGCGGCCAGGATATCCAGGGGCTCGAACCCGGTGACGACCGAGGGCACATGGTATTTTTCGGCCACAAAGGTGTACGGGGTCGCGCCGATAATCGCCGAGACATGCCCCGGCAGGATGAACGCGTCCACGTTGATGTCCGGATCGGAGAGCAAGACCTCAAGCGCCGGCGGCACGAGCTTGTGGAAGGAAAGCACCCGGAAGTTTTTCAGGTTCTGTTCCCGGGCCAGCTTGATGGTGGCGGCCACGGCCGGGGCCGTGGTCTCGAAGCCGACGCCAAGAAAAACGACCGTGCGGTCGGGGTTAGCCGCGGCCACGGCCAGGGCGTCGACCGGCGAGTAGACGACTTCCACCCGCGCGCCGTCGGCCTTGGCGGTCTTGAGGTTGCGTCCCTTGGGGCCGGGCACGCGCATGAGGTCGCCAAAGGTGGCCACCACCACGTCGTCGCGGCCAGCCAACTCCAAAAAAGCGGCCACTTCGGACTCGTGGGTGACGCACACCGGGCAGCCCGGGCCGGTCAGATGGGTGATGGTCGGCGGCAGCAGACTGCGCAACCCGGACTGGAATATGGCCACGGTATGGGTGCCGCAGACTTCCATGAATCGAAAGGGGGTGGTCGCCTCGGCAGTCAGACGCGCAAGCAGCGCCCGGCACAGCTGGGGGTCCTTGAAAGCCTCAAACGAGTTCAAGGTCCAGGCCTTCCTGAAAGAGTTTGATGGTTTCCAGGGCGTCCTCGCGGTCCAGGCGGCGAATGGCGAACCCGGCGTGGACAATGACGAAATCGCCCAAGGCCGGCGCGGCGTCGATGAGGTCCAGGCGCACCTGGCGGGTGACGCCGCCGATTTCCACATCGGCCACTTTATCGTTGATGGCGGTTACTTCCATGGGAACGGCAAGGCACATAGGGTGCTCCTCCGGCAAAGGGATGGCGACGGGCGAGGTTGCCCGGCGTATGCGTTGCAAGGAATATGCGCATCCGCAACGGCTTTGTCAAAAGCCGGAGGCAGTTTGGTTAGCCGGCAGGGGGCATTGCGGCCTTTGGTTGGCCGGCGGGGGACATTGCGGACGCGGGCGGCGTATATTTGAAGAATACGCCTTCGCGTCCGCAATGCCCCCGCCGGCCCTGGGAACACGGTCCAGGCGCGAAGACACTCCTTCCCCCAGACCGCGCGGATAACCAAGTATTGCCAGCGTGTTGCACCTTTCTGGCCTCGGTATTCCCTGACCGCGCGGAGAACCACCCAACCTCGTAAGCGGTCGCTTTTTCCTTTGAAAAACCCAGTGTCCGCGTTTTCGCACAGACTTAAAAATGTCTCCCCGCCCCCTTTGAAAGTTTTTGAAGGGGGTCCAGGGGGAAACTTTTTTCAAAAAGTTTCCCCCTGGCCGCCGGAGGCGCCATTACAACGCGACAACCTCCAGCGCCTTGAAGCACTTGGGCGGGATAAGCTCCTGGTGCACGGCGAAGCGGGCCTTGGACACGGCCTTGTCCGCGTCGGTCGCCTCCACCACCACCTCGCCGGAGAGCGGCGTTTCCACCTTTGTCCGGTAGGCCACTTCATAGGTCCCCGCCGGTTCCAGAACACGGATGGTAAGCGGTTCGAAATGAAAATAGGGCTCGTCCCGACGCTGGTCGGGGTGGACGATGGCCTGGGCCGCGAGCATGGCCTGTCCCTTGCCGGTGGCTGTCACCACTTCGGTGCCTTCCTTGGCCTGCATAATTCTGGTTTCGTAGCGCACACGGTATTTTGGCATGATCGACCAATCCATTTCCGGCCGGGGAAAGAACCGCGGCCGGGCGTTGCTTTTTCCCGAGGGGTTGCTATCAATCCGGTTGCCGGGCGCGAAGCTTTTCAACCCGTCCGGCAACCGACGTTTCCCATATGTCCGAACACATCCATGATCCTGGCCAGCCCAAGCCGGAAACCGGCTCCGGGGCGCCGCCCTTCCCGCCCGATCCGCCGCGGGTTTCCTTTGTTCCCACGGACGCGCAGTGCCGCGAACTGTGGGACGCCTACGGCATGTTGCCCAACATCCGGGAGCATAGCGCCCTGGTCGCCTGTCTGGCTACCGCCCTGGCCGAAGCGGCCGTGCGGGCCGGGCTCGATGTGGACGTGGCCACGGTACGGGCGGCCGGTCTGCTCCACGACCTGGCCAAGACCTACACCATCCGCCACGGCGGCAACCACTGCCAACTCGGCGGGGCCTGGGTGCAGGAACTGACCGGCAATCCGGCCCTGGCCCAGGGCGTGGCCTGCCACGTCACCTGGAGCCTGCCCATCGACCTGCGGGCGCATTTTCTGCCGCTGGCAATCATTTACAGCGACAAGCGGGTCAAGCACAACCAGATCGTCACCTTGGAAGCCCGCTTCGACGATCTGCTGACCCGCTACGGCAAGACGGAATACATCCGGGAACGCATCCGGGAATCCTTCCAACAGGCCGCAGCCATCGAAAAGGCCCTGGCCCAAACCCTGGATTTGGATCTCCATGAAAATACTTTTGGTTGCGGGCGGCTGGTCGAGTGAACGCGAGGTTTCGCTGTCCGGCGCCGTCCAGATCGGCAAGGCGCTTATAAGCCTTGGCCACGAAGTCGTGCCCTGCGACCTGTCCGACGATTTCCCGGGGTTTGTCGACGCGGCCAGAGGCTGCGATTTCGCCTTTTTAAATCTCCACGGCGCGCCGGGCGAAGACGGCCTGCCCCAGGCTTTGCTCGACGCGGCCGGCGTGCCCTACCAGGGGGCCGGCCCGGCCGGCTCGTTTCTGGCGCTCAACAAGGCCGCCTCCAAGCAGCTTTTCATCCGCCACGGCCTGCCGACGCCACGCTGGGATTTTCTGCCCACGCCGCCGCCGGCCGGGTACGCACCCGATTTCCCGACGCCCTGGTTCGTCAAGCCCAACAGCGGCGGCTCGAGCGTCTACATGTCGCTGGTGCGCGATCCGGCCGAACTGCCGGCGGCGCTCGAAAAAATCTTCGCCACCGGCGACACGGCGCTTATCGAGGAAGGCATTTGCGGCGGCACGGAACTGACCTGCGCCGTGCTCGGCGACGAGGCCCTGCCGCCGATCCTCATCCGGCCCAAGGCCGGGGAATTTTTCGATTACACCAGCAAATACCAGCCCGAGGCGGCCGACGAAATCTGCCCGGCCCCCATTCCGGAGGATTTGACCCGTGAACTTGGCCGCCTTAGCCTGGCCGCCCATGCGGCGCTCGGACTTACCGGCTACAGCCGGGCGGATTTCATCCACACCGACAGGCACGGGCTTACCCTCCTCGAGGTCAACACCCTGCCCGGCATGACGCCGACCAGCCTGCTTCCCCGTTCGGCCCGGGCGGCCGGGCTCGACTTTCCCCAACTGATCGCCAAACTCATGGAACTTGGGCTTGCGCGACGGGGCAAGAGGCCTTAATTGACCCCGACCCACGGCGCGTCCGGCCTTTACGCCGGCCCCGTTCCACTATACCCTGCCGGCGGCCGTAAACCCGCGGCCGACGGCCCATACGCGCGGAGACCTGCATGAAAGCCATCCTGGCCCTTGAAGACGGCACCCTTTTTCACGGCCAAACATTTACCGACAAGGGCGGCGCCGGCGGCGAAGTGATATTCAACACCGGCATGACCGGGTATCAGGAAGTGCTGACCGATCCGTCCTACACCGGACAGATGGTGTGCATGACCTACCCCCACGTCGGCAACTACGGCATCAATCCCGAGGACGTGGAATCGGCGAAGATCCGCGTGGCCGGATTCATCGTCAAGGAATGCTGCAAGGAGCCCTCCAACTGGCGCTCCACCATGAGCCTGCCCGATTACCTCGTCAGTCAGGGCATCACCGGGATCGAGGGCATCGACACCCGGGCGCTCACCCGCCACCTGCGCCTGCACGGGGCCATGCGCGGCTACATTTCCACCGATGTGTCCGATCCGCACCAGGTGGTGGAACTGGCCAAGGGCCTGCCGTCCATGGAAGGGCTCGGCCTGGCCAAGGATGTTTCCTGCGATGCCCCCTTCGTCTGGACGGGAGGCGGCATCAGGCCGGCGACCATCGTCGACGGAGCCTACGACTGGCCCGGCGACGGCCCCCGGCTGGTGGTCTTCGATATGGGCATCAAGTGGAACATCATGCGGCTTCTTTCCGCCCAGGGCTTCGACCTGCTCATGGTGCCGCACACCACCACGGTGGACCAGGTCAGACGCTTTGGCCCGGACGCCATTTTCCTTTCCCCCGGCCCCGGCGACCCGGCCGCCCTGACCGACCTCGTCGCGACCACCGCCCGTCTGGCCGAGGACTATCCCCTGGCCGGCATCTGCCTGGGACATCAGCTCCTGGGGCTGGCCCTCGGCGGCCGGACCTACAAACTCAAGTTCGGCCACCATGGCCTCAACCATCCCGTCAAGGATCTGGAAACGGGCCGCATTGAAATTTCATCGCAAAATCACGGTTTTTGCGTGGACATCGAAAGCCTTTCCAACGTAGAGTTGACGCACGTGAATTTAAATGACGGAACTCTTGAGGGCTTTGCCCACAAGAAAAAGCCTGTCATCGCCATCCAGTACCACCCCGAGGCCGCTCCCGGGCCTCATGACAGCCGGTATTTCTTCACCCGTTTCCGAAATCTCGTGCGCCGGGAGACGGGCAAATAACCTCGGGCGCCGACGCGTCGGGAAAGCATGTCCTCGGAACTGACCAAGGCCCGGTCCCAGATCAACAAGGTCAGGACGTTTCTCAAGCAGGCCAAACCGCTGCCCGCCGTGTCGGCCCTGTACGAGGCTATCGGGACGATGCTGCGCACGCCGCTTATCAAGTCGGAAAAAGAGGAGTTCGGCAAGCTCATCACCGACGCGGTGCTGCTTCTTAACGGCGACCGCACCCTGCGCAAGATATATCCGCTCATTCTCGATTATACGCCGGGAAAAGAAAAGGATCTGGCTGACACCCTTGTCACCCTCCTCGGCGAGCTGCAGGCCACGGCCGTGGAGGAAGCCAAGGACATCATGGCCGACATGGCGCAGCGCATCGCCAGCGGCCTGGCCGAAGGCAAGCTCCTTCTCGAAGAGAAGCGTTTCGACGAAGCCAAGCAGTCCCTGGAAAAGCTGGCCCGGGAATTTCCCCGCGACGCCGATCTGCGGGCGCACATCGCCGAGCTTTTCATCTCCGGGGAACAGTACGAGCAAGCATTTTCCTTCCTCGACGAGGCCATCAACCTCTCGCCCGATCAAATCCACCACTACAACCGCATCGGTATCGTACTGCGCAAGCTTCACAAATACGACATCGCCGAGCGATACTTCATGCGGGCGGTGGAATTCGCCAAATCCGACCCCAACCTCTACTTCAACCTCGGCCGGGTCTATCTGGACTGGCAACGCTGGGACAAGGCGGAAAAAGCCTCCCGACTGGCGTTGCGGCTCTCGCCCTCCTTCGTCGAGGCCCAGAAGCTGCTCAACTTCGCCCTCAAGAAACAGGGCAAGGAACCCGAGTCTATTTCGTAAGATTTATGAATGCCCCCGGACCCCCCTTCAAAAATTTTCAAAAGGGGGATGGAGGCGTTATCGGGGTTACGAATGGCTCCGTCATTTTTTCGGAAATGATGGAGTTGTTTTTTTCAGAAGGGCAAGACGTTACGGTTGCGCGTCCAGAGCGGGCACCCTTGTGCGATCCTTCGGACGTGGGGCGTGTAGCCAGGGCCGACGGGGTCAGGGCGGACGCGAAGGCGTATTCTTCAAATATGCGCCGTGCGCGGCTGCCCTGACCCCGTCGGTCAGCCAAAGGAGGCCTTTCGCTTCCGACACAGTTCAAGCGCCCAGGCCGGATCGCGTTCCCTCGTCTCCCGACGATTTTAGGATGCATCCCCGGAAACCAGTTCCGGCGCGCCCCAGACCGGGGCCAGCTTTCGCAATTCCGCCTGCGGCAGTTGTACCACCACCGGCTTTTTCGCGGCGTCGATCCAGCCGAGCAAGGTCAGCATGGACGACTCCCGCATGGCTGTGCAACCGACGGTGGGCGCACCCGGGCGTCGCCAAAGATGAAAAAAGATGCACGAGCCCGCGCCGGGTTTGGTGTCGGGTGCGTTGTGCTCGACCATAAGACCGTAGCGGTACAGGCCGTCGGGCCGCAGCATCCGGTCGGGACTCGTCCAATCATGCACGGCCACGGTATTTTCATCCACGATCCGGTTGTAGGAGGCGGAGGTGGCGGTCTCCACGCACACGGTCTGGTCGGTGACCCGGTGCATGGGCATCCTGGCCACATGGGGCAACGTCTCCGGCTGATAGGCGAAGGCCGTGCCAAAGGCGAAGACCCCGGCGGGGGAACGGCCGTCGCCCTCGACCTTGACCGGGCCGTCCGCCGGCGGCTCGCCGGAAAGCCCCCTGCCCCAGGCCATGCCGTTTTTGCCGATGGTCACCGGCACGGCGTCTCCGACCGGCTGCCACGGGCCGTCCCCTGCCCGTTCGAAGCGACGCATGGTGGCCTGATTGTCGTTGAAGCTTTCGGGCACCACCAGGACCAGCTGTTGCGCCCCGGCCAGCGGTGAAACGCTCCGCCCGGCTTCCGTGGCCTTTGCCGGCGTCCGGAGAGAAATCGCCTTTGGACCAGGAGCGGCCGCCTGGCAGGAAGCCAGCAGCAGGCAACAAAACAGGCCGGCAAGCAGGGAAGAACACGCACGCGGCATAAGATCTCCAGGAGGTCAGGATAGCGGCGAGGCAGCTGCGGGAACAATACGCCAATCCCATTCCACGACGACACGGCCGGCCGGGAAAAACAATCGCGCCGGGCGCTCCCCAATACACGCCCCCAGCGCAAAACGAAACGGTCTTGCCGTGTCAAAAACGTCATGGCGGACGAGGATCTTGACTTGAAACGCTTCCCCGGCGACAAGGCTAAGCTATGGGATTTCGCCATCGGGCGGCCCGATACCATACCGCCAGTCCACCACACGGAGCTACACATGATCGCATGGGACACGGCCCTGGCCGTCGGACTCGAGAAAATCGACGCGCAACACCAGGAAATCATCCGGTTGATCAATGAACTGGCCGCCAAGCGGGGGGGCGGTAAAGCGCAACTCGCCGCCGAGACGTTACGATTTTTGCACGACTATTTAAACAGTCATTTCGTACTGGAAACCGAGCTGATGCGGGATACCGGCTATCCCGGTATAGACCGCCATCGGGAAAGTCACGAGCTGTTCGCCAATCATGTCGTCTTTTTTGAAATCGAAAAGGAATTCGGCATGGTAACGGACCAGATGCTCGACGAGATCCTGGCCTTCCTGCTGGACTGGTTTCTCCACCACATCACCACCGAGGACAGGGATCTGGCCGCTTTCGTACGCACCCGGGCAGCGTCCAAATAAAACGCCCCTCTTCTCCTACGGGATGCTGTGGCACGCTAACGCGTTAAAACCTATTGAAAAATTAGGAATGGGAGCGCGCGGGAGGGGAGAATCCTTTTTAAAGGGTTTCCCCTCTCGCATTTTCTTCCCCCATCACGCCAAGGACAGCAGCAATTCGCACACCCGACGGCTGTCGGCCTTGCCCGGTTCGTCCTCCCGGGCCATGGCCACATCCACCACCTCGACGCCGAGCTTGCGGATGGCGGCGAGGTCCAGCGGATTTTCGTAACGGCCTTTTTTACTGTCCACCAGCACGAACCGCAGCAGGTCCTCGGTCCGGCAGGGCTTGGTGCAGCCGGCGCGAAGCGTTTCCAAAAGCCGCTCCACCTGCCCGGCCACGGTCATGCCGCGCTGTTCCGGGTCGTGGCCGAGGTTGGGGATGTAGACCTTGGGGCAGTGGGTCGCGGCCACGGCATCCCCCACGCCCTGGGGGAGCAGGTTGGCGAGCAGGCTCGAATAGAAGCTGCCGTACGGGTAGCAGATCACGTCGGCCTGACGGATGAGGACTTCGGTTTTTTCCCGGATGCGCACCGTGGCCGGCGTCGGGTCGCTGAGGTTCGCCACCAGCCATTGCCGCGCGATGGGCGCATCGATGGGCGCGGTTTCCTTGCCGGTCATGAGGTGCTGGCCCAGGAGCACACGGCCGTTTTCCAGCTGGCAGGCCAGATGCAGGTCGCAGTTGACGATGGGCCGCACCACGCCGCGCGCCTCGACCAGCTTCATGAACAGGTAGATGACCGGGTCGAGCATGCGGTTGTAGTTGAAATAGCCGCCGGTCAGGATGCAGTTGCCGATGCTGGCCCCGCGCAGGTCGAAGCTATCGGTCCGTTTCTGCTCGAAAAAGCGCAGATGCGTGCGGATGATCTTGCGCATGGGATCGGGAATGTGGCGCACGAGCGGATCGTCGCCGGTGAGCATCTTGCCGAGCCGCGCCGCCAGCTCTTCCTGGGAGGCATCCTTGGGCAGGCGGTAGGCGAAAAGCTCGAACACGGCCGGATTGCCGGTGATGGAACGGTCGGCCAGGGCCATGATGCGGTTTCGCAGGTCGCCCACGGCCGGCATGTGGAAGGCCTTGCGCAGCACGGCCGAGGAGCCGCCGGAGTCGAAGGGCGTGATCAGGTGGATGGAATTGGAGGTGTATTCGATGAGCGTTTCGCTTAAATGCCGCAGCGCCGTGCCGCCGCTGAAAAAGAGTATCTTGGGCCCCAGTTCCGGGGCGCGGCGGTAGAGCGCCGCCTTGGACAGGTCGGGCAGATTGACGGAACGGGAGATGTTCACGCGCGGAAAGGATTTCGAGTCAGCCACAGGCATTCCTCTGTCCCGAATGGGGAACGGATTGATGACGTCGTAGGACGGGCGCGCCAAACCTTCAGACACAACAGGGTGCGGCAACCGGCCCGGAGGCTGGGACGGCAAGCGGCCCCAGCACGTCCAGGCACAAGGCGGCGGCCCGCTGGAAATCCACACCGCCGCCGATGACCAGCACCGGGCAGGCTCCCAGCAGGGCGCGATAGGCGTCTTGCGTGGCGGGACGCGGCCCCTCCTCGAAAAACACGCCCACATCCTTCATGAAGGCCGGCAGCAGTTCCGGAGAAGCGTCGACATCCGTCCAACGCGCGCGCATGTCGCCGCCGCCGCGCCGCCAGCCGAGGACCACCAGCGCCCGAAGCCCGGACCGAAGCCGAAACCGGCCAGGGCCGAAACAGTCGCGGATGCGCACGTCGTATTTACGCTCGACGCGCCACAACGCGTCGGGGGAAAGCCCGGCGTAGGCCGCCCGCTCCGCTTCGGTCAAAACCGGGGCCAAGGCTTCGTTATTAAGCAGCGTGCCCGGATTGATGCGGGGCATGCGGGCGATGCCGGTCATGGTCAGGCCGTCGGCACCGGGGCCTATAAGCACCCGGTCGTTGGAGACGAACGAAGCGCCGTGACGCATGATTTCCAGGGCCAGCGTGGATTTCCCGGCCCCGGCGAAACCGGACAGGGTAATCCCTGCCCCGCCCAGGCACACGCCGGCGGCATGGAAGAGCAAGGCCCCGGCGCGCAGTTCCCTGTCCCCGCAACGGGCGTTGACGGCATTGACGACCTGGTCGACGTTTTGCCGGCAGGGGCCGAGCACGTAGTGTCCGCTCTGGCCGAACACCAGCCACAAGCCCGTGCGGCGCTTGCGCACCACGCGGCCGTCCGGCAGGTCGACGTATTCTTCCTTGGCATCCTCGCCCAGCCCTTCCCGCGAGGCGAAAGGCAGGACACTCGGCACCGGGCCGCCGTCCAGGGCCGTGACCACGATGTCGGGATTGCCGGCCTCGTCGAGGAAATCCTGGTAATGGGCGGTCAGGGCGTCCATGAGCTCGCAGGAATTCGAGCGCACCGCGACGCGCGTGTCGGCAAGACGCAAACCGAGCGCGAGGGTCGGCATCATGTCCCGCTGATAGGCCGCGACAATGCCGCGGCAGGTGACTCCACTGGCCCCCATGCGTTCTCCAAAGGCCCGCAATCGAGCGTTAGCGGGGCTGGCACTGCTGGCTCAGCGTGGCCCCCTTGAGAATGAAAACGACCGTCTCCGCGAGGTTGGCGGCATAGCCGCACATCCGCTCGAAGCAGCGGGCGGCCAGGATGGCGCGCACCGAGGCATCGGGCGCGGCGTGGCACTCGGAAAGCGCTTCGGTAATGGTGCGCATGGCCGTGATGACCAGTTCCCGGCCTTTCTCCTCAATATGGCAGACTTCCAGGGCGTCGTCGATATTGTCATCGACAAAGGCCTTGGTCGCCAACCGAAACATGTGGGCGGTATGGTTGGCCAGCGCCTCCAGGGCCGTGTCGCAGTCCCCGGGAAGGCCGGCGCCCGTCAGCGCCCCTTCGGCCACCACCACGGCCTCGTCGGCCAGCCGCTCCAGATTGATGACTGCCCGGGCGTAGCCGACAATGCGGCGCAGGTCCAGGGCCACCGGCTGCTCCAGGGCCAGCATGTGCAGGCAGGCCTCGTCGATGTCGCAGGTCGCCTGGTTGATTTCCCGGTCGCCGTCGATGACCGTGCGAGCCACGCCCGTGTCGTGGCGCAAAGCGGCATCCGTGGCCCCCTGCCTGGATGCCTCGACCAGTTCGAAGAGCGCGATGACGCGTCCCTTGAGGGCATCCAATTCGGCGTGAAAATGTGCTCTGGTTTCCATTGTGTCTCCCGCGCCCGGTTTCGGGCCCATCGTTGCGTCTTTTTAGGTGTTGCGATCGAAACTCGTCTACGCACATTCGGCGAACACGGCACTAGCCAAAGCGTCCGGTCACGTAATCCTCGGTCTGCTGATTGGCGGGCCTTGTGAAGACGTCCTCGGTGGGGCCGTCCTCCACCAGCCGGCCCATGAAGAAAAAGGCGGTACGGTCCGAGACGCGCGCCGCCTGCTGCATGCTGTGGGTGACGATGACGATGGTATAACTGCGCTTGAGGACAGCGATAAGCTCCTCGATCTTCTGCGTGGCGATGGGGTCGAGGGCCGAGGCCGGTTCGTCCATGAGCACCACTTCCGGCTCCAGGGCCACGGTGCGGGCGATGCACAGCCGCTGCTGCTGGCCGCCGGAAAGACCCAGGGCCGAATCGTGCAGCCGATCCTTCACCTCGTCGAAAAGCCCGGCGGCGATCAGGCTCTTTTCCACCCGGCTGGAGATATAGTCCTTGTCGCGCACGCCCCCCACCCGCAGGCCGTAGGCCACGTTTTCAAAGACGCTTTTCGGGAAGGGGTTGGGTTTTTGAAAGACCATGCCCACCTTGCGCCGCAGCTCCACCACATCGAGCTGGGGCGTGTTGATCCTGACTCCGTCGAGGAGCACGTCGCCCGTGGTGCGCGCTCCCGGAATCAGGTCGTTCATGCGGTTGAGACAGCGCAGGAACGTGGACTTGCCGCACCCGGACGGGCCGATCAGCGCCGTGACCCGGTTTCCCGGGATTTCGAGGTTGATGCCATCCAGTGCCTTGAATTTTCCGTAGTAGAAATCGAGGTTGACGGCGGCCATCTTGAGGTCGTGTTTCATATCGCCTTCTTTGCCTGACGCAAGCGGCGGCAAATCTGCCGTCTTGCTGGCCGTTGCTGTGGCAAACCCCCATGACGATCGCGCCATGAAGACGTGGCGAACCCGTGACAAATCACGTTCGACCAGATGTAACCACTTTGAAAGCCTGCAAATCCCGAAAGTGACGCCACTGCGGCACGGTGAAAGCTCTGGCGCGTTGCCGCGAAGTCCGGCGCTTATCGGTCCCGGCGTCTCCGGCGTCTGACGATGCAGTCCAAAAACGCCGCAATGAGCGCCTCACGATCCGACGCGCTGCCGGCCCGACGGCAAAACTCGCGAGCCAGCCGCCGCTCGCCCAGGGCGCGCAGCACGTCCCTGCCCTGCCGCAAGAGCCCGTCTTGACCGGGGTCCTCCGGCTGTCCGGACGAAGGAACAGACTGTTTGGCAACCATGTCCCGTAACATGCTTGGCCGCTGCGGTAGAAACAAGCGACGTTTGCGTGACAATACCGCCAGTTGCGTCAACAAAAGTGCGGCCAAACGCAATCCGACCGCAACAGGGGCAGGGATAGAAGGCCCAAAAGCCGCCTGACGCCAAGCCTCATCCTTCCGGCGTCCCCCGGCCGCACCGCCAGCCTTCGCCGAAGGAGAGACCATGAAAATCGATATGCACGTGCACTCCAAGTATTCCACCAGGCCCTCCCAATGGGTGCTGCAAAAGCTCAACTGCCCCGAGAGCTTCACCGAGCCGATGCGCATCTATGAGGAAGCCAAGCGCAAGGGCATGGGGCTGGTCACCATCTCCGACCACAACCGCATCGAAGGGGCCCTTTCCATCGCCCATCTGCCGGACACCTTCATCAGCGAAGAGGTGACCTCGTATTTCCCCGAGGATCGATGCAAGGTCCACGTGCTGGTCTACGACATCAACGAAGCCATCCACCGCGAGTTGCAGCGGATCCGGGAAAACATCTACGATCTGGTCGATTACCTGCGCCGGGAAAAGCTCCACCACGCCGTGGCCCACCCGCTTTTTGGGGTCAACGACCGGATCACGGTGCCCAATTTCGAAAAGATGCTGCTGCTGTTTCGTAATTTCGAAATCAACGGCGCGCGCGACGCCTGGCAAAACGATTGCCTGCGCGAGATCATCCCCTCCCTCGGTGAAGAGACCATCTGGCGGCTGGCGGAAAGATACAAGATCGATCCCGGCTACGAACAGCCCTGGCGCAAGAACCTCATCGGCGGTTCCGACGACCACAGCGCGCTGTATATCGCCTGCACCCACACCCAGGTGGAAGGGGCGACCAATCTCCAGGAATTCCTTTCCGGCATGGAAAACGGCGCCTCCCGGGCGCTCGGCGTCTCTTCCACTCCGCGCACCATGGCCCGCACCCTCTACAGCATCGCCTACCAATTCTACAAACACCGCTTCAGCATCGACCGCTTCCTGGACAAGGACGTGACGCTCAAGGTCATCGACCGCTTCCTGGAGCCGGAACACCAGGGCAGCGCCGGGCTGGCCTTCAAGCTGCGCACGCGCCTCGTCCGCACGCTGACCCGCCGCCGCCCGCGCGCCAACACGCCGCTCAAAGATCTCATACGCGCCGAGACCGAATCGCTTATCCGCTCCGACCCCATGCTCATGGAATTCGCCCAGGCGGGCGTCTTAAACGGCGAAAATCTGGAAACCGGCTGGTTCTCCTTCGTCAACCGGGCCACCAACCGGGTGGCCTCCCATTTTGCTCGCACCCTGCTCGACCATGTTAGCGGGGCCAACGTGTTCGACATCTTCGGCACCCTGGGGTCGGCCGGGGCCCTTTACACCATGCTCGCCCCTTACTTTGTGGCCTATTCCATCTTCACCAAGGAGCGCCAGTTTAGCAGCGAGGCGCGCAAGGCTCTGACCAGCCCAAACGGCCATGGGCATGACATCAAGGTGGCCCACTTCACCGACACCTTCCACGAAATAAACGGCGTTTCCGGCACTTTGCGCCAGCAAGCGGAACTGGCCATCCGCACCGGCAAGGGGCTTTCCATCATCACCTGCGACCACGGCCAGCGCGTGTTCGAGCCGGGGGTACAAAACTTCAAGCCCATCGGCGTCTATCAGTTCGAGGAATATCCGGACCAAAAGCTCTTCTATCCGCCGCTTCTGGAAATGCTCCACTACGTCTACGCCGGGGGATTCACCCGCATCCATTCAGCCACGCCCGGCCCCATCGGCCTGGCCGCGCTGTGCATCGCCAAGACGTTGCGCCTGCCCATCTACGGCACCTACCACACGGCCCTGCCCCAGTACGCCCAGATACTGACCGGCGACGAGGCCATGGAAGACCTGACTTGGAAATTCATCATCTGGTATTACAACCAGATGGATCTGGTTTACATTCCTTCCCGCGACACCGGCCGCGAACTTGAGGAAAAGGGGCTCGATCCGGCCAAGTTGCGACTTTTCCCGCGCGGAGTGGACGTTTCCCGCTTCCATCCCGGCAAGCGTTCCCGGGAGGTGGCCGCGAAATACAACATGGGCGACGGGGTGCGCCTGCTCTACGCCGGCCGGGTTTCCCGGGAAAAGGACCTGCACCTGCTGGCCCAGGCCTTTACGGAACTGTGCGTCAGGCACCCCGACGCCACCCTGACCGTGGTCGGCGACGGTCCCTACCTCGAAGACCTGCGCGAATCCCTTGCCGGCACACCGACCACGTTTACCGGCTATCGCGAGGGCGAGGAGCTTTCCGCTCTTTTCGCCACCTGCGACCTGTTCGTCTTCCCGAGCGCCACCGACACCTTCGGTAACGTGGTGCTGGAGGCGCAAGCCTCGGGCCTGCCGATCATCGTCACCAACCAGGGCGGCCCCATGGAAAACATTCTGCCCGGCGAAACCGGGGTGGTGGTGCCGGCAGGGGATGTCGCGGCGCTGCTGGCCGCCATCGAGGGCATGTTGGCCGACCAGGAACTCATGCGGGCCATGGGCCGGGCCGGCCGGAGCTATGCCGAGGAACGCACCATCGAAAAGGCCTTCGAAGCCTATTGGGACATGTACACGGACAGCACGCCGACCATTATGGAAGAACCCGCCGTCAAACCCGAAAAGCCCCAGCGCATGGTTTTCGCGGCCTAGCTTTTTCCCAGGCACTCCTCACGCATCGCGCGCCAGAGTCGTCTGCCAGCGACTTTGGCGCGCTTTTTTTGTCGTCCCCCGCCGCCCCGCCAGGCAGAACGAACAACAGGAGGCGCTTGCTTGCCTCTCACCCACGAGACGGCGTTGACCCTGTGGCAGGACGCGCCTATCTTCGCGGCATCAGCCGGCTTTTCCAACAACAGCCAGGAACCGGAGACGATAGACGGCCGGCCAGGGCCGATATGCCCCCAAGGAGCACTCGGACATGACGCGACAAGGCGCCTACAAAAATCCCATCGCCAAGTACGTCCACGAATACATGTTCTGGAAAAAAGAGCTGGCCGAAAAAGGATTTTTACCGAACGCGCATTACGAGGCGTTTTTCACCTCGCTTTTCGGCCTGGAGAAGGCCTTTTACGACGGCAAGCGCCTGCTCGATATCGGCTGCGGCCCCTGCGGGTCCCTGGAATGGGCGGGAAACGCCAGCCAGCGCGTCGGACTCGATCCCCTGGCCGAGGCCTACGGATTTCTCGAACGAGCGCCGCAACAGATGGAATACACGCCGGATTTCGTGGAGAGTATCTCCTTCCCCGACGCCTCGTTCGACGTGGTGACCTCGATCAATTCCCTGGACCACGTGGACGATCTGGCCAAAGCCACAGCCGAGATGGCGCGCGTCGTGTGCCCAGGCGGCCACATTTTGGTCGCCTGCGAGATCAGCCCGGCGCCCAAGCCCTGCGAACCGACCCTGGTCGGCTGGGACCTGGCCAGGCACTTCCCGGGAAAATGGCGCGTCCTCGACGCCTCACGCTTCCCTTTCAGCGAGAACGTGTCCGCCTCCATCCTCCACAAACAGCCCCTCGCCCCCTCCGCCCCCATCCCCCCACACGGCGTCCTGCGTTTGATATTGCAAAAGGGAGAGAAGAATTTTGAGAAGGATGCCGGGGGGAAACCTTTCTGAAGAAAGGTTCTCCCCCCGGACCCCCTTTCCAAAGACTTCCACTCGAATTGGATTGTAACGGTCGAAACTTTAGCTATTGAGAAGTTTAGGAAGGGGAGAGCGCGAGAGGGGAGAACCCTTTTCAAAGGGTTTCCCCTCTCGCACTGTCTTCACCTCCCTCCACTTCCTCCCTGCTTCCACTCTCTTCTCCCATCAAACTGACCGCAGGCGGCGAAGTAGCGCAGATCCTTGAGCCAGAGCAGGAGTTGGCGGCGGTCGGCTTTGAGGAGTCGCAGCCAGCCCGAGGGGAAGGTCGTGAGGTCGCCGAGCGGCCCGAGCAGTTCGCTTGGGTCGCGGAAGCATTCCCAGTCGCAGGCCCGGCACTGCGGCTCGCCGCCAAGTTTTTCCTCGGAGAGTTTCCAGAACGGCCCCATGTTCTCCCCGGCCCGGTAGCCGCAGGGGAAACAGTCGCCATGTCGGTCCACGTAGAAGAAGCTCACCCCGCCGAGGCAGGGACGGGGCGGCTTGGATGGTTGGCCGTATTGCCGGACCAGGGCGTGGACCGCGCAGAGTGGCGTGAAAATCCGCAAGTCGCTTCGGTGGCGCGGCACAGTGTCGCGCAGCGCCCGGAAAAGTTCGTATTTTTCGGTGTTGGAAAACGTCACCCGCACATCGGAAGCCGTAGCCGCATACACGGCCTGGGCTCCCTTTTCCCGATCCGAATCGCTCATGGGGTAGCAGCAATTGGCCATGGTGAAGCCAAGGACGGCGGCTTTTTCGAAAAAATGCCCAATCTGGGCGCAGGCGGCGCGGTAGAGCGCTTCGCCTTCGCCGCTTAAGGGCCGCGGCCCGCCCATGAAGCGGTTGAGCGCCACATTGGCCGTGGGAAACAGGCCGTGGGCATGGAAGATGGGCAGCGCTTTGGCAACCCCTTCCACCATGCCGGCATGGCCCCGGTTGGCCTCGTGGGTGGCGGGATCGGCGGAGTCGAGGCTGATCCAAAAATTGCGCACCGGGGTTTGGGCCAGATTCTCGGCCAGACGCGTGACCCGGTCGGTGAACCCGGGCGCGTCGGGCCCCCCGAACTGATAACCGTTGGTGCCGGTGCGCAGATAGGTGATGCCGGCCCGGCCGGCGTAGTCGAGCAGGTCAAAAAGCGTCGATCCGGTCAGAAAGGGTTCGCCGCCGGTAAAGGACAAGGCGGCCACGCCAAGGGCGGCGCAGCGGTCGATGATGCGCTTGGCCGTATCCGGGTCCATGTCGCCGCGCTCGCCGCCGGCCGTCACGCGCATGCCGCATTGGGCGCAGCGTGCGTTGCACCGATTCGTGATCTGCATGACGACCTGTCGCGGCCTTCCCCGCCATCGCAAAACGCGCAGTATGGGCATGATGCTCCTTTTGTCGACCGGTTGGGCACGGCTGTCGTACTGCAACAACCGGCGGCATGGCTTCATACCCGGTGGCCCGGTCCGCCCGCTTTACGGAAGGGTTACGATCCGGCGACAGAGGATCGCCAGGAAAACGTGTAGCATTTCCGACCATTGTCTTCAAATCGTAACACAACACAGGCATGTTTGGAGAATGGACGCACTGGAACCCGGCGCGTTGCGCATCGCCTGCTGCAACCATAAGGGCGGCGTGGGCAAGACGACCTGCGCCGTGAATCTGGCGGCCGGGCTTTGTCGCGCGGGCTGGCGTGTTGTTGTGGTGGACGCCGATCCCCAGGCCCACCTGACCGCATCCCTGGGGCTGGGCGATCCCGGGGACGGGGGGCTGACCGCCGTACTCGAGGGCGACGTCCCGGTCTCCCGGTGCCTGATCGAGGCCGAGGGCCTGCGCGTGCTGCCGTCCGCCGCCCGATTGGCCACGGTGGAGACCGAACTTTCCAGGCGCGAAGCGCCGGATACCCTCCTGGCCACGGCCATGGCGGACCTGTCCGACAGCGACGTCGTCCTTTTCGACTGTCCGCCCCACCTGGGGCCGCTGACAAGGCAGGTGCTCGGCGCGGCCACGCGGGTGATCGTGCCTATGACGCCCGATTACCTGTCCATGCAAAGCTTGGCCTGGCTCATGGGCACCCTGTCCGAACTGGCGTCGGCCGAAACATCCGGCGGCCCGTCGGTGCTCGGCATCGTGCTCAACCGATTTTCGGCGCGCAAACGCCTGCACCGCGAGGTCAGGCGCGTCGTGGCCGGACATTTTCCGGATCTTCCCTTCGAGACGCCCATTCGTGAAAACGTGTCCCTGGCCGAAGCGCCAAGCCACGGCCAGGATATCTTCCGCTACGCGCCAACCAGCGCCGGCGCCCGGGATTTTGCCGCCGTCTGTCGGGAACTCGCCCGGCGCACGGGCGAACCGGCCAGGACGGCGAAACGAGGTGCAAAATGACCGCCCGCTCCCGACTCGGCCGTGACCCCTTAAGCGGCGTATCCCAACCCGAGACCAAGAAAACGGCCAAAGCCGCGACGAAAACCACGGCGAAAAAGGCTGCTCCCAAGAAATCCGCCATACCCAGGCCGACCAAGGCCGGGGCTGCGCCCCAAAAGACGGCACCGGCAGCCGAACCCATCCCGCCCATCCCGCAGAGCATGCCGGTGGTCGAACCCAAGGCCCAGATCGATGCGCCGATGCCGGAAACCGTTGCCGGCCCCGCACCGGCAGCCGAACCCATCCCGCCCATCCCGCAGAGCATGCCGGAGGTCGAACCACTGGTCGCCGCCGCCACGGCCGAGGATGTGCCGGAAGCGCCCACGCCGGAACCTCTCGTCGAGACGGTCCCGACGACCGAAGCGGTCCAGCCGATTCCCCAAAGCGCGCCGGTCATCGAACCGGCCCCCAGGGCAGTTTCGCCCGAATCATTGCACCTTTGGGCTCCGGCCGACGGGCCGCATCCGCACCCGGCCGAAGTCTTTTTACGCGGAGTGCTCGAAGGATTGGCCCCGGCCGGCGGTCTCCTGACCGATGTGGAAGCGGACCCGGACACTTCCGCCCTTCCGGTCGAAAAACTTTTCTATTTCAGCCATGTTCTGCAACTGCTCGTCAATCCCCTGGAGCAGCCGGCAGCGGCCAGACGCAAACCGGGCGACAAGTGCGGCCCGGTCCCGGCCGTGTCCGTGCGGCTGCGCACCATCGGCAACGGCCGCCACAGCCTGCGTATCTACGACAACGGCCTGTTTTTCGGGCGCTCTCTTCCGGATGTTTCCCTGGAAATGGAAGCCTTGCGCCCGCTTCTGCTGTTCGTGATCAAACGTGACGGTTCGATTCTGCTCAAACGGGGCAAAAGCGTCGAATTCGAGATTATCGGCTAGCAACGCAAGCCAAAGGAGCGCGTCATGGAAAAAGAGAAAAACAAAATCAAGATCGAAGGGGTGATGCAGCTTTCCGAGGTCATCGCCAACCTGGAAAAGCTGGTCGCGGACATGCAGTGCGGCAAGGTCACCCTGGCCGCCGGGGATGAAAGCCTGATGCTTTCTCCGTCGGTGCTGGTCAACGTGGAGATGAAGGCTTCCCAGAAAAAGGACAAGGAGAAGTTCTCCCTGGAAATATCTTGGAAGAAGCACAAGGAAATCGAGGGATTCGCGGATACCGTCGACGAATAGGCCTATGGCGATGACGATGGGACACGGACGGCCGGGGGCGACTTCCGGCCGTCTTTTGTGTCTCGGGCACCGGCGCGCAGTGACTCAGGCTTGCCGTCCCTCCCCGTCCAGGGCCCAATTGACGGCGTAGAGACTGTGCACGAGGCTGCTGCTTAAAAGCGGCAGGGACGATGCGGACAACAGCACGGGGAGCTCCGTGCAGCCGAGAATGACGCATTGGCCACCGCGCCGGCCAAGCTCTCCGACTCTGTGATCGCCGACCACTTTTCTCAAACGGGTTTTCCCGTGTCAATTGTCCCAGGCCAACAGCACGTTCTTCCCGACTTGCACAAAAAAAGGGCAGGCTCCGAGGAACCTGCCCAACAGTGCGCAAAGGATGACGCCTTAGCCTTCGTAATAGGACCGCAGATGCTGGCTGCGCACCGGGTGGCGCAGTTTGCGCAGGGCCTTGGCCTCGATTTGGCGGATGCGCTCGCGAGTGACGTTGAAAAGCTTGCCCACTTCCTCGAGGGTGTGGTCGGACTTCTCGCCGAGACCGAAGCGTTTTCTGAGCACCTGCTCCTCGCGCGGGGTCAGGTCGGAAAGCACCTTGCCGATCTGCTCGCCGAGCTTAGTGTTGACCACTTCCTCGGCCGGAGCCAGGGCCTTTTTGTCCTCGATGAAATCGCCCAGGCTCGAATCCTCTTCGTCGCCGATGGGCGTCTCCAGGGAAATCGGCTCCTTGGCGATCTTGAGCACCTTTTTGACCTTATCCAACGGGTAGTCCATGCGCTCGGCGATCTCCTCCGGAGTCGGATCGCGGCCCAGCTCCTGGACCAGATAGCGCGAGGTGCGAATAAGCTTGTTGATCGTCTCGATCATGTGCACCGGAATACGGATGGTGCGGGCCTGATCGGCGATGGCGCGGGTGATCGCCTGCCGAATCCACCAGGTGGCGTAGGTCGAGAACTTGTAGCCGCGCTGGTACTCGAACTTGTCCACGGCCTTCATAAGGCCGATGTTGCCTTCCTGGATAAGGTCGAGGAATTGCAGGCCGCGGTTGGTGTATTTCTTGGCGATGGACACGACCAGGCGCAGGTTGGCCCGAATCAGCTCCTGCTTGGCCCGCTGGGCCGCGGTGTTGCCCCGCTTGATGCGCCACAGCACTTCTTCCAGGTCGTGGACATGATGGCAGCACTTATCCTGCAACCGATCGAGAATCTCCATCTTGGCCGTGAGCATTTCCTTGAAGGAAAAAAGCTCCTCAACCGTGAGCCCGAGCGCTTCGGCCGCGACCACCGGGTTGACCTCCCGGGCGTCGAGCTGGGCGAAAAGCTCCTGGATTTCCGACTGGGACTTGCCGACCGACAGGATGTAGGCCGACAGGTCGCGCTGGCAGTTGTGCATCTGCCGCACATAGTCCCCGACGATCTCGATGATGCGGTCTATAAGCGTCTTTTCGAGCTTGATGTCGCGCAGCCGCACCACGATCTCTTCCTTGAACACCATGATTTCCTTCTGGATGCCGTACACACGGCGATCCAGACAGGCGCATTGATCGAGCTTGCTGTAGATCTTGCGCTTCTTACGGAAAGACGCCTTGACCTCGTCGAGCAGAAAGATGACCCGCTGGCGCTGGTTCATCTCGTCCTCGGAAGGATCGTCCTCCTCGATGGTCTTGACCACGTCTTTCAGCTTGATGCGGCCGATTTTGAGGTCCTCGCCCACCTGGATAAGCTCTTCCACGGCCACCGGCACTTCGACCAGGGCGTAGAGCACGTCCATCTCGCCGTTTTCGATCTTTTTGGCGATGACCACCTCGCCCTCGCGGTCGAGCAGCGGCACGGCCCCCATCTCGCGCAAATACATGCGCACGGGGTCGGTACTGCGCGAGGAATAATCGAGGGTGTCCTCGCTTTCGGTCAGCTCCAGATCGGCGTCAGGCGCATCCTCCGGCTCGGCGCTGGACGCCTCGACCTTATGCCCGTCCTTGTCAGTGTCCACGAGGTTGATGTCGAGCTGGTCGAAGATGGCGATAACCTCTTCGAGCTGCTCGGGATTGATGACCTCGGACGGCAGAGCCTTGTTGACTTCTTCAAAGGTGAGAAAGCCTTTCTGTTTGCCTTTGACGATAAGGCTCTTGATCTGCTGGATTTCCTTGAGATTACTCATCTCCCCTCCCGGAAAGGGCCTGTAGTTCCCCTAAAAGCCGCAAGACTTCCGCGTGCGCTCCCTGTTCCTGCGCCCGGCGCAGGGCGTCCATCATGGCGCGCCGCCGGTCGCCTTCCCTGCACTCGTGGAGAAAAACGCAAATATCCTGGTAAAATGACGCAGCCTCCTCGTCAGTCATAGCCGGCTCCAACTGCGCATTGGTCCAAAACGCCGTCTGGGCCGTGTCCAGACGCGTGGCCAACTCGTCGGGGCCGCCCCCGAGCAGTCTGGCGAAAAAATCCCGGGCCGCATCCGTGGACAGCGCCTCGGCCATGCCCTGGCCCGACAGCGTCTCCAGATAATCGGGACGGCGTACGGCAAACGACAGCATCTGGGCGTCGCGCGCGGACATTTCCAACGCCTGCCGCCGCTTGACCGCCATCAGGCCTGACTGGCGCCTGGGCCGGGAGACGGCTTCGCCCAGGAACCGACGCAACTCTATTTCGGCCAGCCCCAGCCCCGCAGACACCCGGGGGATGAAAACCGCCCGCAACGCCTCGTCGCCAAGGCCCGTTAAAAATGCAACCGCCCAGGCGGCCATATCCTTGGGCGCGTAGGTGTCGCGCACCACGCGCACGCAAAACGTCAACCCGTCCTCGGCCCGGGCCAGCCACTCCTCGAATCCGTCGCGGCCCCTGGCGTGAAGCAAACTGTCCACATCCTCGCCGTCGGGCAGCGGCACCACCCGGCAGGCTCCGCCAAGGGTCAAGAACATCTGCGCCGCGCGAAGCGCCGCCTTGCGCCCCGGAGGGTCGCCATCGAAAACAAGATCCACTTGCGAGGCGAACCCGGACAACCGCTTGGTCTGCTCCGGGGTCAGCGCCGTGCCGAGCACCCCGCAGGCCTCGCCGTAGCCGAACTGGTGCAGGGTGATGACGTCCAGGTAGCCCTCGGTCAAAAGCGCCCGCCGCGATTTGGCCATATGCGGCCGGGCCTCGAACAATCCGTAAAGATGCTGTCCCTTGGTGTAGATAGGCGTTTCGGCGCTGTTTAAATATTTTGGATCGCCATCACCCATGATGCGCCCGCCAAAGGCGATCACCCGTCCGCCGCCGTCGCGGATGGGAAACATGAGCCTGTCGCGAAACCGGTCCCAGACGCGACCGTTTTTGCCCATGCTCAAAAGCCCGGCCAGCACGCCCGCATCCTCGGAAAAGCCGCGCCGGCGCAGCACGTCGCAAAGGCCTTGCCAGCCCGTCGGGCTCACGCCCAGGGCGAAACGTTCGATCATCTCCGGACTCACCTGCCGCCTGGCCAGATATTCCCGGGCGGGTGCGCCTTCGGGCCGCGTAAGCGTATGCCGGAAGTAGCGATCGGCCAGCTCGTGCATGGCCAGGCAGGTGTCGCGCTCCTGCTTGCGCTTGGCCGCGCGCGGGTCGCTTTTGACCCGGCCGATGTCCACACCCACTTCCGCCGCCAGTCGCTCCAGTCCCTCGCGGAACTCCAGGCCGTTTATGCGGCAATAAAAATCAATGACGTCGCCCGACGCCTGACAGCCGAAACAATGGAAAAATCCCTTGTCCGGGTGCACGTTGAACGAGCCCTTGGTCTCCTGATGGAACGGACACGCCCCGACCAACCGGCCGCCCACCGGACGCAACGTCACATAGCGTCCGACAACCTCGGCAATGTTGGCCCTGGCCTTGACCGCGGCTACCACGCTTGCGTCGTGTTTCACGGGTGAGACGCGTGCGGGGGAAACCCCTTTTTTGAAAAAAAGGGGTTTCCCCCGCGCCCCCTTCCCGAAAAAACTTTTACCGGGAGTACAAGGAGGGACGAAAGTTTGGTCATTACGACCTTCGGTTGCGACGCCATATTCCAAACAAGCCGCCAGCACGCTTCCAGCAGTGTGAAAATAAAAATTTGTTCCCCTTTCATACCTCAGGAGGCACATGCTCCCCGGAAAAAAGTTTTTGAAAGGGGTCCAGGGGGAAACTTTTTCCAAAAAGTTTCCCCCTGGCCGCCGGAGGCTCTCTACCTGCCTATTTCAATGTCACCATGGTCATGCCGTCGCCGCCGCGGTCCTCGGGGGCCAGGGCGAACGACGCGACCTGGGGATGTTCCTTGAGTAACCTATGCACTTCGCGCCGCAGGGCTCCGGTGCCCTTGCCGTGGATGATCTCGAGCTCACCGTGTCCCCGCAAAAGCGCCGCGTCGAGAAACATGGCCAGTTCGCTTTCGGCCGCGTCGGCGCGCATGCCGCGAAGGTCGAGCACGAGTCCCAGCCCGGAAACCGCCGTTGTGTCGCGCGGGGCAATGGCGACCGTCACGCCGCCCGGTTTGGCGGCCGGGGCATCGGCAAGCGCCATATCCGCAACCGGCACCCACAGGCTCACGCCGCCCACATCGACCTTGGCCGCCTGGCGTCGCATATCCTTTTCCCGAACCACGGCCGTCTTGTCCCAACTGATAATGCGCACGGAATCTCCAGGCGCAAGGGCGGCCAGATCGAGAGCCTTGGCAGGGGCCTCTTCGGGCTCCTGCCGACCGGTTATGGCAGTACCATGTTCAATAAGTCTTTTTCTCGCATCGGCAAGGGCCTTCTGCGCTTCCTTGCGTCCGATGCGGCCGGCCTCGTGGCGGCGGGCGATCTCGCGGGAGAGGTCGCGAATCTCCTCGACCAGGGTATCCTGGGCTTTCTTCAAGTTCTCCTTGAGCTTCGCCACCCGCCCTTCATCCTCGCGCCGTTTGGCCGCAATTGCCTCGAGTTCCCGCTCACGCCGCAGGGCCAGGTCGTTGAGCCGATCAAACACCTGCCCGGCGTCGCTGCCATCCAAAAGAAGATACCGACTGGCCCGCTCCAGGATTTCCTCGGGCAGCCCGTGCTCCCGGGCCACGTCCAGGGCGATGGACGCGCCGACCTGATCGTAGGCCAGGCGGTAGACGGGTTTCTTGGTGGCCGGGTCGAAAAGCATGCAGGCGGCGCGCACGCCGGGCCGGGACAGGCCGTAGGCCTTGAGCGCCGGAAAGTGCGTGGCCGCGGCCAGATAGGCCCCCTTGTCGAGCAGGCCGTCGACCACGGACTGGGCCAGGGCCGCGCCTTGCGAGGGGTCCGTGCCCGCGCCGAATTCGTCGAGGAGCACAAGGGTGTCCGCGTCGATATCCGGCCAGACGCGGGAGAGGTGACGTATCTGGGCCGTGAAGGTGGAAAGATGGTCCTCCAGGCTCTGCTCGTCGCCGAGAAAAACGAACACCTTGTGGAAAAACGGCAATCGGCTGCCCTCCCCGGCCGAAACGGGCAGCGCGGAAAGAGCCATGACGGCGAGCACACCCAGGGTCTTGAGGCACACCGTCTTGCCGCCGGCGTTGGCCCCGGTGACGATGAGCCCCCGCTGGTCCTCGCCCAGGACCAAGTCCTGGGGCATGACCCGCGTCTTGGCCCCGTCCCCATCGGCCAGGACCAGCAACGGATGGCGGGCGGCCAGCAGATGCACCGGGCGGCCCTGTCCCACTTCGGGCAGCGTTCCGCCGAGGCGATCGGCCAGGGCGGCCTTGGCCCACAGGACGTCGCAGGCCACGAGCAGGCGGTAGGCGGCGGCCACCCCGCGCCGCTCGTCCCGGGCCAAGCCGGTCAAAAAGGCCATGACGCGGGCTTCGGCCTCGCGCTCCTCGTTTTTGAGCTCCTGGAGGCGGTTGTTGGTCTCGACCAGAAAAAACGGCTCGATGTAAACGGTTTCGCCGGTCTGGGAATAGTCGTGGATGATGCCCTGGACGCGGCCCTTGAAGTTGGCCTTGAGTGGCAGGACATAGCGGTCCGAGGAGATGGTGACGTAATCGTCTTGCAAAAAAGGCCCCATCTCCTTTTCGCCCACGAACTCCTTGACCCGGGTCATGATGGTCTGATGGATGGCGCGAATTTCCTGGCGTACGGAAAAAAGCTCGGGTGAGGATTCGTCGCGCAGGCTTCCATCCGGGGCCAGACAGCGGGCCAGGGCGGCCTGGGTCTTTTGCGCCCAGGGCGTGCCGGCCACGACATCGCGCAACAGCGAACTCCCGGGTTCGCCCTTGCCGAGCGCCTCGCGCAGGGCGGCCACCTGCCCCAGCACATGGCTAAGGGCAACCAGGGCGTCGAGTTCCAGGGCGCGGCGTTCGCTTTCGAGGATGGGGAAAATCGCCTCGATGTCGGGAAAGGGCGTGAAGGTGAACGCGGCGTCGCGACGCAACTCCACGGCCTCGGCCAGCTTTCGCTGTTCGTCGGCCAGGACCTTGGGATCGGCAATGGGGGAAATTTCCCGGCAGGCAGCCGCCGCCGGCTCGGAAACGGCCAAAGCGGCCAGCCGTTCCAAAACCTTAGGAAACTCCAGCAACGAAAGGGTTCTGGATTCCATAAGAAAAAGAGGAAGCGTTGTCAGGAAGCCAGGCGCGCCTTGACGGCCCCGCTGACCCGTTTACCGTCGACCCGCCCCTTGTGAGCGGCAAGCACCGCCTGCACCACCCGGCCCATGTCCTTCATGCCGTGGGCATCCAGTTCGGCCACGGCGGCGGCAACGGCGTCGCCAAGCTCGGCGTCGGTCAAAGGAGCGGGCAGGTAGGCGACAAGCACCTCCAACTCCCGCTCCTCTTTTTCGACCAGGTCAGCCCTATTCGCCTTGGCGAACTGTTCGATGGACTCACGGCGCTGCTTGGCCTGCTTGGCCAGGACATCGAGAAGCTCGTCGTCGGCAAGGGGGCGCAAAAGCTCCACCTGCCGCAGCTTGGCGGCAGCCTTGAGCATGCGCAGCACACTGACGACGAGCTCGTTCCTGGCCCGCATGGCGGCCAGATAGTCGGATTCGATTCGGGCTGTAAGATTCATTACATCATGTTGATTTTGCGCATTTTCTTGAGCAGGCGCTTACGAGCGGCAGCCTTTTTCTTCTTGCGCATGACACTGGGTTTCTCAAAGTGCTGGCGCTTTTTCAGCTCCGAGAGAATCCCGGATTTCTCGACCTGCTTCTTGAAGCGGCGAAGCGCCACATCGAAGTTGTCGGATTCGTCAAGATACACTCCGGGCACGGACCTCACCCCCTCTTTGGGAAATCCCTTACGGCAAAAATGAACAATTAACCCGGAAGTCCCTCACCGTCAAGGGTTTCGTTCCGGGATCGAATAAGTCCGCCCTGCCGAAGCCGGGCGGACTGGCGAAAGCCGGGCGTCGTGGCGTGGATCTAGTGCTGCGCCCCGTGGGCAGCGGCCTTTTTGGTGTCAATGATGGCCTTGATCACACAATAGCCCATGCCGGAGGCAATGATGAAAAGCACCAGATACAACACACTGAAAAAAACGAAGTGATCGGGTTGCCACCAGGGCAAATCCTGCGGCAGGGGGCTGTGGATGGTTTCGCCGTGCAGCATGAAAATTCTCCAGAGAGGGTTTTATTGAATGGCGTCCTTGAGCAGTTTCCCGGGCCGAAACTTGACAACCTTCGACGCCGGAATGTTGATTTCGGCGCCGGTGCGCGGGTTGCGTCCGGTGCGGGCCTTGCGCTCGTCCACCATAAAGGTGCCGAAACCGGTCAGGGTGATTTTCCCCTCGCCGACCAGCGTGGCCTCCACGGCCTCGATAAAAGCGTTCAGGGCGCGTTCTGCATTCGCCTTGGTCAGGCCGGTCTTCTCGGCAATTTTTCCTACCAGGTCAGCCTTGGTCATCTGTCCTCTCCTCCTCGGTTGATACGCCATCTGCCAGCAGGCGGCGTCGTGCTCCCATACTCACCCGTCGCCATGTGACGATAACAATGGAAAACCGGCCACCCTCTCGCTCGCCTCCCCGTGACGAGGAAGGCCGGTCCGGCTCCGTCGCACATAGCCGAAACCTCGCCCGCATGCGGGACGAGTGGGCAAAAGAAAATCGATTTGCGGCCCAAAGTCAAGAGGCCAAGCGCAGTTTCAGCATTTCGGCCAATCCGGCGAGCTGTTTCGGGGCCAGCGTTTCCGGCCTGTCCGTCAGGCGGATGCCCTGCCCGGCCAGCCAATCGTCCAGCGTCGCATCGCGCCAGGATTTCAAAATTCCTCCCAACTGCTTGCGACGCTTGGAAAAAAGGAGCTTGAGCAGCTTTGACAACGCCCGGGGCTCGCCCGGTCGGTCCGCAAGCGGCAACGGGGTCATGGCCACCACGGCCGAATCGACCTTGGGCCGGGGCCGAAACACCGTGGGCGGCACCTTGAAACAGTACGTGGCCCGCACATGACTGGCGATCCAGGCGGTCAGCGCACCGTACGCCCGGCCCCCCGGCGCGGCGCAAAGCCGAAGCGCCACCTCGTGCTGCACCATGAACACCGCCCGGGCAAACCGGGTCGCCCCGGCGCACAGGTCCCAGAGCAGCGGCGAGGCGATGTTGTAGGGCAGGTTGCCGAGGATCCGCACGTCTCCGGAAAGAAGGTCGAGCCGGCCCCAGTCCTGGCGCAGCGCATCGGTTATGGCCACGGACAGCGTCGGATAGGTCCGGGCGAGATGCGCGGCCAAGTCCCGGTCTTTTTCCAGGGCCAGGAAGGACCCCGGGCCGGCGGCGGCGACCAACCCGGTCAGCGCCCCCCGGCCGGGGCCGATCTCGATGACGGTGTCCCCGGCGGCAATACCGCAGGCGGCCACGATCTTGGCCGCCGTGTTGGGGTCGCTTAGAAAATTCTGGCCCAGGCTCCGCTTGGCCCGGGCGAAGGGCTCCCCTGCCCCATCCGCCGTGGGCGCGTCGGTCACGGACGAAAAGGACTTGTGACTCATGCCGTCTCCTGGCGTTCCAAAAGGTCCTGCTTGAGCGCCCAGACGACATGGTACCGGGAGGCGGCCGGACCAAGCTCCGGTTCGGCCACGGCCAGCCGGGCGGCAAGCGTCAGCCCCGGGCAGCCGGAGCGCGACAGGAAAAGCAGCGTGCGAATGGCGGCAAGCGATATGTCCCCGGCCATGCCCGCGTAGATGACCGGGAAATCCTGCCCCCGGTAGACGGCCCGGCCGGCCCGGCTCCAGGTGAGCCGCACGGCGTCGGACAGGACCTCGGTGGGATAGCCGACGAACACCTCACCGTAGGCCAGGGTCTGCGGATGGCGCAAGGCCCGCAGCGCCTCGCGGTCGGGGACGGGCGACGCGGCCAGGCGCTCCCACATGGCCAAGTGGCGCTCGATCACCGTTTCAAAGGAAAATTCCCGGCACACCCGTTCGCGTCCGGCTTTGCCCATTTCCCGGCGCAAAGCGCCATCGGCCGCCAGCCTGCCCAGGACGTCGGCCAGGCTGGGCACATCCACGGCCAGGCCCTGGGCCAAGTATAGATGGGTGTGGTTGTCGTAGCAAAGCGGGGCCAGGACGTCGCGCTGCCGCGTGTCCGGCAGGCCCATGGTCGGGACCAGATAACCGGTGCGGCCGGAGAGCACGATGTCGCGGTAACCGTCGTAATCCGAGGCGACCACAGGGATGCCGGCGGCCATGGCTTCCAAAAGTGTGAGGCCGAAGGTCTCCTGGGGATTGTCGGCCAAGGAGACGAAGATGTCGGCCAGGGCGAAAAGCGCGTGCTTTTCCTGCTCGCTTGGCCGCTTGATCAGGACAAAGGGCAATTTGATGTTGGCGGCCAGATTCTCCAGCACCTGCAAAAAAGGCCCGGCATCGTCGTCGGTCCAGCCCGCCGCCACCAGACACAGCGACCCGGGGTCGGCCCCCTGGGCCAAAAGCCGCTGCACGGCCCGGAAAAGGGGCAGCAGATCCATCTTGGAGCTGTGGGACAGCCGCCCGAAGACGAGCATGACCACCGCGCCGGCGGCAATCCCGTGGCCTGCCCGGGCCTCGAGACGGTCGCAGTCCGCGAGGGGTTGCCAGTCGCCGGGGTCCACGCCAAGCGGGATGCGCGCCACCTCCGGCCCGGGATGGATTTCCGGAGACAGGCCGTAGCCCAGGCGCAGGCTGCCGAAGATGCGCAGCACCACATCCCGTCCGGCCTTGGATGTGGCCACGATGGCGTCGCGGCGGGTGGCGCCGGGCCACAGATGGGCCAGAAACTCCCGGCCATAGGCGGCATAGCTTAAGGAATGGGTGGTGCCGGTGATGGGAAAGATGTTTTGGGCCGTGGCGTTGCGCAGGGCGGCCAGGCGCGGCTGGGAGGTGATGCAGTCCGACAGGTGGAACACGGCGTACGGGGTCGCGGCAATGGCGGTCGGCAGGTCGCGACGCGTCAAAACCTTGAATTTGCCGCGCGCAAACGCCTCAGGGTAGCGCACTGCGAGCAGCCGCTCGTGCATGTCGCGTTCCCGGGGCGAGGGCATGAAAAAATGGTAGCCGTCGAAAGGATCGACCCGCAGCAAGGCATCCAGAAAACCGGCATTGGCCACCTTGCGGCCCATGACGGCGCCGGATTCCACGAAAGGATCGAGGGTTGCGAAAAGGCGTGGCGCGGACATGGGGGGACGGAGCCACACCCTGGCCGTCTTGTCAATCGACGCGAACAAGACATCTTTGGCCTTCATATTGCAAGAAGCAAGACGGGAATCCGCACTCCAGGCGGTCCCAGGACCAAAGGAGGCCGGTTATGACGCGCGGTATGCGCCCGGAACAGGTGTGGGGCATTGGCCTCACGGATGCCTTCGAGTCGGCAATTTCTGCCGCCCTCGGCAGTGGTTACACGCTGTGCAACTGGCAGGTGGGCCGCTATCCGGCCGAGCGCGACCTCGGTCGGGCCGCCCCCCTGGTCATTTTCGTGGTCAAGGAAGCCTGGGATGCCCTGCCCGCCGCCGCCCGCCGCCGTTTGGAGGACTGGGAAGTGCCTCAGCGGGTGCTGGTGCTCTCCGCCACCCAATCCGTATCCGATTTCGACGAACTGCTGGAGGACGGCTTTTTATCCGCCATCTCCGAGCCCCTGACCGACAAAAAAGTCCGCGACGTCATCTTTCGGGCCAAGGAAGTCAAAAGCCTCTACGACGACATTTTCCGCATGACCCGCGAGATCATGCTGGAACGCGAACTGCTTGCCCGCAAGACCGACCTGGTGCTCTTTTTGAACCGCATACTCACCCGCGCCTCGGAGTCCCTCGACCCCACGGTCATCCTGGACAACGCCCGTGAGGACCTGGAGCTGCTTTTGCCCCTGCGCGGACTGTTGGGAGTCCTTTGGCAACCGGGAAGCTCCGGGGGCATGGACGCCGAACTGTTTTTGCAACCGGACATGGACCACGCGACCGAACGCCACTGGACCGAGGAACTGCTGCGCCACGGGGCCAAGCTCTCCGGCAAGTCCATGCAGAGTTATCGGACCACGTTTCTGGAAGGCGGCTCGAGTCGGGAGCCGCTGGCCATTCCGCAAGCCCCGGAGGAAATCATCCGGCTGTCGCTTCGGGCCGGGGGCGAAACCTTTGGCGCGCTGATTCTCTACCGCGACCAGGGCAAGGCCCTTGGCAAGGACCAGGTGCAGGCGCTTTACGCCTCCATCAACCACCTGGCCCTGGCCCTGCGCAATGCCGCGCTTTTCAGCCAGGTCAAGATTCGGGCCGATCATGACGGGCTCACCCGCATCCACAACCGTCGGGCTTTTGACGAACGCCTCGTGGAGGAATTGCGGCGGCACCAGCGCTACCACCACCCCTTGAGCCTGCTCATGCTCGACATCGACCATTTCAAGACCATCAACGACCGGTTCGGGCATCTTGTGGGCGACCATGTGCTGCGCGAGGTGGGACGCCTCCTCTCGGATACGCTGCGCAGTACGGATTTCACCGCCCGCTACGGCGGCGAGGAATTCACGGTCATCCTGCCCCAGACCGCCGAGGAGCCCTCGCGCGTGCTGGCCGAACGGCTGCGTGGGGTCATCGAGGAAGCCCGGTTCAACCACGATGGACAGGATTTTTCCATCACCGTCTCCATCGGCGCGGCCACGATGGTTCCCGGATCGCTGACCAAGCGCAAGGAACTGCTGGAGAAGGCGGACAAGGCCCTGTACCAGGCCAAAAAACTCGGCCGCAACCAGGTCTGCACGGCGCTCGGGCCGGTGTCCCTGACAACGGAGGCGGTCGCCGCCTCGGCCGCCAAAGCCGGTTAACCGACCGTGCGAGAGGGGAAATCCTCTAAAAAGGGTTCTCCCCTCTCGCGCTCTCCCTTTCCCCCACTTATTGCTTGTACTGAAAAAGAAAAAGGCGGCTAGATTTTTGATCTAACCGCCAGATATTCTTGGTGGGCAATGGGCGATTCGAACGCCCGGCCTTTGGCTCCGGAGGCCAACGCTCTATCCAGCTGAGCTAATTGCCCGAAGAAGCGGTAAACTATCCGTGAGCCCCGGGCTTGTCAATATCGAACCGGCCCATTTGGAAAAATTCATTCTGCTGGGGAGCAGGCCGTCCGGCAGGACGACAATGCGGCCAGGGCCGGCAAGCGCCAGATTGTACCCGCCGGGCAAGCCCAAACGGGGGGAGCGGAAACCCCGCGCGCCGGCGCCCCCTCTCTGAAGCACCCGCGGCAGCGGCAATCTCCCCTCCCCCACCCCGGCCCTATGCCCGCTTGGCCGGCCTTGCGCAACAAAAAAAGGGAGCAGCCCGAAAGCCGCTCCCCAGTGATTCGAGGAAACCGGAACTAGGCGAAGGCCTTCTGCAGAGGCGGCACGACCTGCTTTTTGCGGGACAGCACGCCATCAAGCCACACGGAATCACCCTTGACTTCGACGCCAAAGGCCTTTTTCACGTAGCTCGGATCGTCGGAGACGATCAGCATCTCGGAACCTTCCTTCATGATGTCGGTCAGAAGCAGGAACACGCTGTGACGGCCCTCGGCCTTGACCTTCTTGCACTCGGCAAGCAGATCCGCCTTGACCGGCTCGAGGATGGACAGGTCGACCACTTCCAGCTGGCCGATGCCGATCTTCTTGCCGCCCATGTCGAAGTCCTTGTAGTCGCGGAAGACCAGTTCGCGGGCCGGGGTGCCGCCCACGGCCGACTTGACCTTGAACATCTCGACGCCCAGGGACATGTAGTCGGACACGCCGGCGATCTTGGCCAGGGCCTCGACGGCGGCCTTGTCCTCGGGGGTGCAGGTCGGGGACTTGAACATGACGGTGTCGGACAAAATGGCGCACATCATGAGGCCGGCCATGGGCTTGGAAATCTCCACCTTGGCGCAGTCGTACATCATCTTGACCACGGTGCAGGAGCAGCCCACAGGCTTGACCAGGATCTCCAGGGGATTGGGGGTGGTCACGTCGCCGAGCTTGTGGTGGTCGTAGATGCCGATGATCTCGCCCTTGTCCAGATTTTCCAGGCTCTGGGCCAGGTCGGAGTGGTCGACCAGGATGATCTGCTTGTCGGTGGCGTCGGTGACGATCTCCGGAGCGGCCACGCCGAACTTATCGAGCACGAACGTGCTTTCGGGGTTAAGCTTGCCCTGCGCGGCCGGCTTGGCGTCCAGCCCCTTGGCCTTGTTCATCAGGTCCGCCACGGAAATGGCGGCGGCGACGGAATCGGTGTCCGGATTTTTGTGACCAACGACATACAAAGCCATAGTAGTGTCCTCCTGGTGTTTTTCCCAATAACCCTAGCGGGTTGGCTGCCGAAACTTACAACTTGTGAAGAATATCCCAAAAGAAGCAAGTTGCCAAGTCAAATTCCCCGGGCCGCCAGCCTTTTTCGGCTCCTCGCCACGCCATCCTGTTCATTACCATCAGGGATATCTAGCCTTTTCGACAAAAAAGCAGGGAAGTCCCCTTTCGCGCAATATTCGGAAAGGAGGGATTTCGCGTCCGCCGTCTCAGCCCAACAGGCACCAAGCCACGGCCAAAATCATGCCGGCGGCCAGCAGCATGTACGCCGGCCGATAACGCAGGGACAACACCCCGCCCAGGCTGCCCAGTATCCAAAGCTGGCTCCAGGTCGCCCCGGAAGAGGCAAGATACGGCCAGACCATGGGCAGCAGCACGGCATAAAGCGCGATCAGCCCGGCCAGGACCACGCTAAAGGCTAGGCCGTTTAAGGCTGCCATGTCCAGCAGGGCCCGGCGCACCAGCCTGCCGGGCGCGAAATGGGACTTTGATCGCTCCCGGGCCGCCGTATAGCGCGACAGAACGATGTTTTCCATCATCCGCTGCGCCCCTTCCAGGGTGGCGAAAAGCCGTCCCAGGATGGCCGTGGTCGCGGCCACGAAGAGCGCTTCGGCCGGCGTCGTCAGCTGGTAGACGTGCATAAGCGACAGGCCGGCCAGGGTCGCCGCGGCGGCATTGGGGGGGATGTGGGTGCCGGCGGGAATGCCGTCGAGCCAAAAGAGTTCGTAAAAAAGGCTCAGCTTCAGGGTCGCGTCCAGGTCACCGTAGCAGGCGGCCCAGAAAAACCCGATGACAAGCGGCCTTTCGATCAGCGCAGCGTTTAAAAAGAAGCGGAAGGACGAAAAAAGAACAAAAAAAAAGCGACGCTTATCACGTGGAGCAAGATATCGGCCTGATGGGTCATGCGCGTCGTCTCGCCTGGGCGATTTCCGTGGGCGGGTTCCTGTCCAAAGGCCCAAACTGCGGCCGTAGCGGCTCTTCGCCGCCTGCCTTAGCCGGCCGACACGCCCCGCTTCCGGGCCGTGCCTCCACTTGCATCCGCAAGACCAAGCCCGAAGCTTGTCGCGGAGTCAACGTGCCTGCGTTGCCTTTTCCTTGAAAATACGACCCGGTTTTCCAAGGCCGCAACATTACACGGAACGCAACTGCTGCGGATCGCTCGGCACGCAACGGTAGTCGAGCCGCACCCCCTTGTCCCGGAAAAAGTCCAGACAGGACTCGTCATCCTTGGACAGGGCCACATGGGGGCAGACCTGCTTTTTCCCCGGCGCGTAATGCAGATTGCCGAGATTGAGGTTGCCGAAGCCGAAACCACGCTCGTAGGCGATTCGGGCGTCGCGGCAACTGGCGAACAAGATCAAGGCGTCCTCGGCGTCGAGGGGGTTCCTGGATAAAAACCCCAGCAAGTCGCCGACCGGGAGAAATTCGATGCGCACCCCGGAGGGTATGGCCAGGGACATGATCTCCTGGCGCAAAAAATCCGTGGACAGGTCGTCGTTGACCACCAGGATCGTTCGGGCGTGCGTGAAAGGCAGCCAGCTTTCGATGATCTGGCCATGCACGAGCCTGTTGTCCACCCGCACGAACGCCATGGTCCTAGGCCTCGGCAACCCGCTTGCGCAATACCTCGCCCGCCACGACGATGCCCTGGCAGCCGGCCTGCTTGCCTTCGGCGGCCAGCCCCTCCAGATTCTTGGTCCGCGCGCCGAGGATTTTGATGAGCATGGGCAAATTGACGCCCGTGAGCACCTCGAGCCGACCCGAGCCCAGAAGCGACAGGCTGAGGTTGGTCGGCGTGCCGCCGAACATGTCGGTCAGGATAAGCACGCCGCCGCCCTGGTCGGTTTCCTTGATGGCGGCCTTCAGCGACGCCAGGATGTGGTCCACCTCGGTGGCCATGTCCACGCTCACGCAACGGCAATGTTCCTGGTGGCCCAGGATGCATTCCGCCGCCTTCAAAAGCCACGTGCCGTAATCGGTGTGGGTGACGATCACCACGCCAACCGGCGTCTCCGAGCGGGTTTGCCCATTCATGTTCGCGCATCCGGGGGCGTTATCAGGCCCAAACCTGGCGTCAAAACGGCGCGGCGGAGTAATCCAGCCCAGTGCCGCGACGCGTCCTGCTGCCGCAGTGACCCACCAACAAGACGGGAGCATGCCCCCGCTGGCCGACACGATAGCCGCAACCGCGGCCCGGCACATCGGCTTCTTCCGGTTTGCCGGCGTCCGCGGCCTTGCCGCCGCGCGCCGGATCAACCGCGTTCGATATGCCGATGCTCAAGAGAAAGATTGTATCCAGCCTTGGACAAGGTGTCAAAGACAGACTCGGCCACGGCCACGGAACGGTGCCGCCCCCCGGTGCAGCCGAAGGCGATGGTCAGGCGGTAACGCCCTTCCCTGGCGTACAGCGGCAGGAGGTAGAGCAGGAAAGCGGTCAGCCGGGCGAGAAATTCCCGACCCGGATCCTCGGCCAGGACATAGTCGCGCACGGGCGCGTCCTTCCCGGTTTTTTCCCGCAACGCCTTGTCGAAATAGGGATTGGGCAAAAAACGCAGGTCAAAGACCATGTCCGCCTCGGATGGCGGCCCGTACTTGAAGCCAAAGCTCATGACGTGGACCTTGAGCATGCCGGTGGAGACCCGGATGGAGGCCCATTTTTCCTGGAGCTTGCGACGCAGGTCATGGATGGAAAAATCGGTGGTGTCGAGCACCATGTCGGCCGAGTCCCGAAGCGGGGTCATGCGCGTGCGTTCTTCGAGCACAGCCTGCTCCAGGCCCCGCGATTCGCTTTCCAGAGGATGCGGCCGGCGTGTGGTGGCGTAGCGGCGGATGATTTCCTGGGTGTCGGCCTCGAGGAAAATGATCTGCAAGGCCGCCGCCGCGCCTTTGACCTGGGCCAGCGTCGCCCCCCAGTCGGTGTCCATGTCGGCTTGGCGCACATCCATGCCGAGCGCCAGCCCTTTGTAACGCTGGCCGCCCTTCACTTCGAAAAGGCCGATGAGTTTGGGCACGAGACTGACGGGCAACCCGTCCACACAAAAAAAACCCAGGTCCTCGAAGACCCGCAAGGCGGTGGACTTGCCGGACCCTGAAAGTCCGGTCAGGATGACGATGGTCAGTTCCGCAGGCGTGTCTTCCATGGCGCATGGCCCCCCGGCCCCGATAGGACACACTCCCCGCGCGCCGGCCGGCGCGCGGGGAGGTGACGTTTCGTGTTGCTTCAGGCGGCGGCCGTGAGCACCTGCCACAAGGCGGCGTCGTTTTCGGCGCTCATGAAGGCGTGCCGGAAGGATTCGTCGGACAAGAGCCGGGAGATGTGGGCCAGGATGCGCAGGTGCAGGCCCGCCACGTGCTCCGGGGCAAGGACGAGAAAGAAGATGCGGCAGGGCTTGAAATCCAGCGCATCGAAGTTGACGCCCTTGAGGCTGCGGCCGACGACAATGACGATCTGCTCGAGGTTCTCCATCTTGCCATGGGGAATGGCGACGCCGTCGCCGATCCCCGTGGTGCCGAGGTTTTCCCGGTCAAGCAGCACTTGGCGCGCCCGGGCATCGTCGAAATCGGGCCATCTGGCCTTCATCGGGGCGATCAGTTCGGCCAGCACGTCGGGTTTGGACTCGGACACAAGTTCCCCGATGACGAAATCGGGTTGGAGATAATCCTCAAGACGCATTTATGCTCCCGTTCCAGGATCAATGAGGCCGAAGTCGCCGTTGCGCAGACGGTAGATGACATTGGGCCGGTCGGTTTCGGAGTTGATAAACACCATGAACTCGTATTTGAGGCTTTCAAGCTGCATGGCCGCCTCTTCCACGGCCATGGGCTTGGGCTCGTAGTCGTCGGTCTGGACGATGGTGGGCGTCCGCGCCCCGGCGGCATCCTCGCTTATGCTGATGACCTGGGTATGGACGACCTCGGCCTTCTGGCGGCGGCGGTCCTTTTGCTTCTCGCGGAATTTCTTGGCCTGCGCCTCGACTTTGTCAAGGATCATGTCGATGGTGGAATACATGTCCTCGGAGGCTTCGTGGGCCGAGATGTGCATGTTGTCGGCCAGGAAGATGACGTCGGCCATCTGGCGGTTTTTTTCCACGGCCAAATTGACCTGCAACTCCGAGGCGTCGGTGGCGACGGTATATTTGGCGAGCTTCTCAAAACGCTTGCGGGCGTAGTCGCGCAAATGATCCGATGGCTCGAAGTTCTTGAAATTAAAAGTAATGTTCATATAGTCCTCCGGGTGGCATGGTATTGAGCCGGGGTCCCGGCCCGAAGCATCAGAAAATTTCCTTGCGCTTGGACGAGGATTCGATGCCCATGGCCGTGCGATATTTGGCCACGGTACGGCGGGCGATGTTGATTTGCAGCTCTTCCTTGAGCATGTCGGCAATGGCCTCGTCACTGATGGGTTTCTTGGCGTTCTCACCGGCGATGATGCGCTTGATCATGGCCTTGACCGACTCCGACCCTACCGTCCCACCGTCGTCGAGGTCCAGGGAACTGTTGAAAAAAAACTTCAGTTCGTAAATACCGTGGGGCGTGGCCACGTATTTGTTGGACGTGATGCGGCTGACCGTGGATTCGTGCATGCTGATGTCGTCGGCCACGTCTTTCAAGATCAGCGGCCGCAGCCGCGTCACGCCGTGCTCGAAAAATTCCCGCTGAAACTTGAGTATGCTCTCCAGGACCTTGTAGAGCGTGCGCTGGCGCTGATAAAGGCTTTTCATCAGCCACATGGCCGAGCGCATCTTGTCTTGCAGGTAATCCTTGTCCTTGTCCGCCTTCGGCTTGAGCCCATCCATGTAGGTCATGTTGACGTTGAGCCGGGGCATGCCCTCTTCGTTTAACAGTATGACGAAGTCGTCGCCGTACTTGTAGACAAAGGCGTCGGGGCTCACATAGATGGGGTCGCCCGAACCATAACTGGCTCCGGGCATGGGATTGAGCGTCTGGATCAGCTCCAGGTATTCCTTGAGCTTCTCCATGGTGATGTGAAATTTTTTGGCCAGCGGCTTGTAGCGCTTTTTTTCCAGATCCTCGAGGTGGTCGCGCACGAGCTCGATAAGGATGGTGTCCTCGTAGCCGAAGACCTCGATCTGGGTCAGCAGGCATTCGCTGGGGGTGCGGGCGGCCACGCCCACCGGATCGAAGCGCTGGAGGCGGTGCAGCACTTCCTCCACCGCCTCGACGCTCGTGGCGGTCATCTGGGCCAGCTCCTCGATCGAGGCGCAGAGATAGCCCGAGGAGCTGAGGCTGCCGACGATGGTCTCGCCGATCTCGAGTTGCTTTGGCGTAAAATTGGACAGGCGCATCTGCCAGCCGATATGCCCTTCCAGGGAGGGCTTGGAGGCAAGCCTTGCGTCGAAGGCCATGCCCTCCTCGGGGATCTCGGATTCGCGGGACTGGGCCTGCCGGCCGGTGCTGGCGAAATCGCCAAGGTAGTCGTCCCACTCGGCGTTTTTAAGCAGCTCCTTTTCCATGGCCACTTCGCTGCTGTCGCCGCTTGGACCGAGGTTGTCCTCGGCCATCGTGGATTCGGGCTGCCGATCTTCGTCTATGGATTCCTCGAGAAGGGGATTTTCCAGGAGTTCCTGCTGCACGCTCTCCAGGAGCTCCAGCCGGGACAACTGCAGGAGCTTGATGGCTTGCTGCAGTTGGGGAGTCATCACCAACTGCTGGGACAATTTGAGCTGCTGTCGCAGTTCCAGGGCCATGTCTACCGCCGTACGCGCTTTTTTATGGGTTTTCGTGTCGGCGGTGTCCGGCGCGTGTCCGGCCTCCGCCCAACAAAAAACATGCCACAATCAAAGGATTGTGGCAATCCGCCCGGCTTACCGTTCCCGCAGGAACCAGTCGTACGCGGCCGCAAGCCGCCCGGAAGCGTTCAGGATAAACCGGATGGCCTCGCGCACCGCCCCCTGCCCGCCGTCCCGGGTCGTCACCCAAAGGGCCAGGTCCGAAATTTCCGGTTGGGCGTCGGCCACGGCCATGGGCAGGCCAACAAGCCCCATGGGGCCGGCATCCACCCAGTCGTCGCCGAGGTAGGCCGTTTGCCCCGGGGTAATGCCGGTACGCTCCCATATGGCGCGCAGGATCGGCACCTTGCGGTAATGGCCAGGATGGTATTCGGCGATGCCGAGTTCTTTTATGCGGGCGGCCACAGCCGGGCTGTCCAGGCCGCTTATGACCGCCACGGCGATGCCGGCGATCTGGGCCGCCTTGATGCCGAGCCCGTCCTGGGCATGAAACCGCTTGGCGATCTCCCCCCGGCCGTCGACGTAGAGCCCGCCGTCGGTCAGAACCCCGTCCACATCCAGCACGAGCAGGGCGATATCCCCGGCCCTGGCCGCAGCAAGCGTGGCGTCGTGCGTCACGGCGCGCCTCCTTTAGTTTTCCGGCGCAAGGCCGCGCCCAAACGCCTCGAACCGGCCCCAAAAGCTTGAAAGCAAGCAATACCCCTGGCTGCCCGCGAGGTGGGGCTCCGGAATCCCTATTGAAAGTTTTTGAAGAGGGGTCCGGGGGGAAACTTTTTCCAAAAAGTTTCCCCCCGGCCGCCGGCGGCGTAACTTCCTACGCCCCCTGCTGGCGCTTGGCAGCCATCACGAACTCCCGAAAGAGCGGATGGGGCTTCATGGGGCTGCTTTTGAATTCCGGATGGAACTGGCAGCCGAGGAACCAGGGATGCTCGGGCAGCTCCACCATTTCCACGAGTTCCCCGTCCGGGGACAGGCCGCTTAAAACCATCCCGCCCTCCTCGAACGCGGCGGCGTAAGCCTTGTTAAACTCGTAGCGATGCCGGTGGCGCTCGGAAATCTCCCCGGCGCCGTAGGCCTCGGCGGCCTTGGTGTCGGGCTTGACCACGCAGGGATAGGCGCCCAGGCGCATGGTGCCGCCCTTGTCACAGGAGGGATCGCGGCGCTCGATCTTTTTGGTGCGGAAGTCGAACCATTCCCGCATGAGGTAGATGACCGGATCGGCCGTGGTCAGGTCGAATTCCTCGGAATTGGCGCAGGTCAGCCCGAGCACGTGGCGGGCGTATTCGATGACCGCGCACTGCATACCGAGACAGATGCCGAAAAAGGGGATGTCATGGACGCGCGCGTATTCGATGGCCGCGATCTTGCCTTCGACCCCGCGCGAGCCGAACCCGCCCGGGACCAGGATGCCGTCGATGCCTTTGAAATACCCGGCCGCGTTTTCCCGGGTGACGTCCTCGGAATTGACGTACACGAAACGAATCGACACGCCGGCGAGGCCACCCGCGTGCACCAGCGCCTCGTGCAGACTCTTGTAGGCTTCCTTCAGGTCCACATACTTGCCCACGATGGCGATGGACACCGTGCCGGCGGGATTGTCGAGGCGGTCGACCATGGAGTGCCAGGCCGTCAGATCGGCGTTTTTGGCCGGCAGACGCAGCAGGATGGCAATTTTCTGGTCCACGCCCTCGCCGTAGAGCCGCAGCGGCAATTCATAAATGTTTTTCACGTCCACGGCCGTGAACACGGCGTCGGCGTCCACGTCGCAAAAAAGCGCGATCTTTTCTTTGAGGTCCCGTGTCAGGTCCACTTCGCTGCGGCAGATGATGATGTCGGGCTGGATGCCGATGGAGCGCAGTTCCTTGACGCTGTGCTGGGTGGGCTTGGTTTTCACCTCGCCGGCCACGCGCAAATACGGCACGAGCGTCAGATGGATATAAAGGACGTTTTCCCGGCCGAGGTCCATGCGCAGCTGGCGGATGGCCTCCAGAAACGGCTGCCCCTCGATGTCGCCCACCGTGCCGCCGATTTCGATGATGGCCACGTCTTCGTCGCCGGCGACGCCGAGGATGGCCCGCTTGATCTCGTCGGTGATGTGCGGGATCACCTGCACCGTGCCGCCTAGATAGTCGCCCCGGCGCTCCTTCTGGATGACGCTGAAATAGACCCGGCCCGAGGTGTAGTTGTTGTTCTGGCTCATGGGCACGCCGAGAAAGCGCTCGTAATGCCCGAGGTCGAGGTCGGTTTCGGCCCCGTCGTCGGTGACGTACACCTCGCCGTGCTGGAAGGGGTTCATGGTGCCGGGATCGACGTTGATGTAGGGATCGAGCTTTTGGATGGTGACCTTAAGCCCCCGGGCCTGGAGCAGCGCGCCGATGGAGGCGGCGGCCAGCCCTTTGCCCAGGGAGGACAGCACCCCCCCCGTAACGAAAATAAATTTGGTCTTCATTGCTGATGCCGTCCTTGATGTGTGCTGTTTGGGCCGCGCCGGCGGACCCGGCGGCCCGCGCCGAAACATTCCGGCGCCCTCTGGCGGGTCCGGTTGACGCGGTCGGGGCGGCCCCTTATGTTCAGCCGCGCAAAGTAAGCCTTCGGGCGCAATTTTTCAAGGAACCCCCTGGAGGACCCCTATGGCGCAGGTGCGCACCCTCGTGATCACCGGCTACGGCACCAACTGCGAAGTGGAATCGGCTCATGCCGCGCGCATGGCCGGTTCCGACGTCACGGACATCGTTTTCTTCTCCGACATCATCGCCGGCCGGACGCGAATCGACGCGTATAATTTCCTGATTTTTCCAGGCGGGTTTCTCGACGGCGACGATCTGGGCGCAGCCCAAGCCGCCGCAGTGCGTTGGAAACACGCCCAAACCGCGGCCGGCGAATCGCTTCTTGGACAATTAAAAACTTTTTTCGAGGCCGGCGGACTCATCCTCGGCATCTGCAACGGATTTCAGCTGCTGGTCAAGCTCGGGCTGCTGCCGGCCCTTGGCGGGGACTATTTCGCCCGGCAGGTGAGTCTGGCCAACAACGACTCGGCCCGGTTCGAGGACCGCTGGGTGACGCTCGCCGCCAATCCGGCCAGCCCCTGCGTGTTCACCCGGGGCGTCGTGCGCCTGGATCTGCCCGTGCGCCACGGCGAAGGCAAGCTCGTGCCCATGTCCCCGGCCGTGCTCGACGACCTCGTGCGCACCGGGGCCGTGGCCCTGACCTACGCCGACCCGGCCTCGGGCGCGGCCACCATGGAATACCCGGCCAACCCCAACGGCTCGCCCCACGCCATCGCCGGCCTGACCGACCCGTCCGGGCGCATTCTGGGACTCATGCCCCACCCCGAAGCCTTCAACCACCCCACCAACCATCCGGGCTACACCCGGGGCGAACACCCCATGCTCGGCACCGTGCTGTTCGAAAACGCCGTGGGCCACCTGCGCGCTTCGGCCGGTTAGGCCGGCACGCAGTCAAGGCCGGGGAGCGTTTTGCGCCTCATCCGGGCGGAGGCTCCATGGAAAAAATCAACCTTGCGGAAAAGTTCGGACTTTTCGACGGATACTGGGACCCGAAGATCATCGGGGAATGCAACGACGCCCACATCAAGCTGGCCAAGCTCAAAGGGACCTTCGACTGGCACCACCACGAAAAGGAGGACGAACTGTTTTTCGTGGTGGCCGGCCGTTTGACCATCCATTTCCGGGACCGCTCCATCGACCTCGACCCGGGGGAGCTCATCGTCATCCCCAAGGGGACGGAGCACTGCCCCGAAGCGCGGCAGGAAGTCCGGGTCATGCTCATCGAGCCCAAAGGGACACTGAATACCGGCAATGTCGTGACGGAAAAGACCCGGGCCACCCTGGCGCATATTTGAGCCCCTGCCGTTTTACCGGAGCGTGCGCCGCCAGTGCGGCCTCTGCGCAGAGAGACATTCCATGGCCCTGCAACCGGCCCGTCGATTTATCGCCGGCGTTGTCGATACGCCCCCTGCCCCGCCGGGATGGGCCAGCTTCGAGGCGGTGATGGCTCTGGCCCTGGGAAAAGCCCGGGAAGCGGCCGCCCAGGGCGAAGCGCCTGTCGGCGCGGTGGTGCTCTCGGCGGCGGGCGAACTGCTCGGCGCAGCCGGCAATGCGCCCATTACGCGCCACGACCCAACGGCCCACGCCGAGATTCTGGCCCTGCGCCAGGCGGCGGTCCACGTCGGCAATTACCGTTTGCCGGGCTCGATTATGGCCGTGACCCTGGAACCGTGCGTCATGTGCCTGGGGGCCATGATCCACGCCCGGGTGGGCCTGCTCGTCTACGGGGCGTCCGACCCCCGCACCGGGGCCATCGCCTCGATGCTGCCCGGTCCGGACCTGCCTTTTTTCAACCACCGTTTCGATGTGGTGTCCGGGGTGCTGGAAGAAGCCTGCGGCGGGCTGTTGCGGGATTTTTTCCGAGAGCGGCGCAGCCGGCCGGCCGGCACGGGCAGTGAATAAATGCTTGCCAAGATCACCCAAGAGGTGTATTTTTCTAAATTCGTTGCGCGTCTTTCCTTGACGAGCGGAGAGGTACCGAAGTGGTCGTAACGGGCCCGACTCGAAATCGGGTTGCGGGTTAATAGCCTGCACGTGGGTTCGAATCCCACCCTCTCCGCCATTACAGCTTCTAATCAAGCCCCGCAGGTTCCAACACCCCTTCAGGGCTTGTTTTTTTGGGCTCATTTCTTCCAATGAGCTCTTTGCGTTTCATTGACAGCCGAGACACGTTTGGGGCAAAAACGGGGCAAAATCTGGCCTGACGCCGTTATTGAGTGAATTTTGCCCCACCTCATCGAAGTGAAGATTCCCCTAATTCTTACAAGCAAACTGTTCGGATACTCTCGGTGTATTCCGGCGTCCTTGCCCTGCTCTCGAAACGTGTTCCTCCGTGGTCCCGCGTCTCGCCGGACGCATATAATATGATTGTCACCCGCTTCGCGCCGAGCCCCACCGGTTTTTTGCACCTGGGCCACGCCTTTTCGGCGCTCACCGCCTTTTGCGTGGCGCGGGAAGCCGGCGGGCGTTTCTTGCTGCGCATCGAGGACATCGACCCCGTGCGCTGCAAGCCGGCCTACACCCGGGCGATGCTCGACGATTTGCACTGGCTGGGCCTGACCTGGGAGGAGCCCGTGCGAGTCCAGTCCGCGCATATGGCGGATTACGCGGCGGCGCTTGGCCATTTGCGCGCAAGGGGCCTCATTTATCCCTGCTTTTGCACGCGCCGCGAGATCGGGGAACTCGCCGCGCCCCAGGAAAACGACGACGTCGGCCCCATTTATCCGGGCACCTGCCGCAACCTGTCCGAATCCGACCGCGCGGCGCTGGCCCGAACGCGCCCCTGCGTCTGGCGGCTGGACATGGCCCGGGCCTGCGCCCAGGCGGGCGAACTGACCTGGCACGATGCAGCGCGTGGGGAAATACGGGCCGCCCCCGCCCGTTTTGGCGATGTCGTGCTGGCCCGCAAGGACGTTTTGACAAGCTACCATCTCAGTGTCACGGTCGACGACGCCTTGCAGGGCGTCACCCTGGTCACCCGGGGCGAGGACTTGTTCGCGGCCACGGATATCCATCGTCTGTTGCAGGCTCTTTTGGATCTGCCGACGCCCCGTTACCGCCACCATCCGCTTTTGCGCGATGCCACGGGCCGCCGCTATGCCAAGCGCGACAAGTCCCTGACGCTGCGCGCCCTGCGTGAAGCCGGAAAAACTCCGGCTGCGGTGCGCGAGATGACCGGCTTCCCCCGCGTTCCTCTTTGATGGCGAACTGTCGCAAAACGCCGCGCAAACCGCATTGCCCCGCCTGCTGTTTTCGGGCTTGGACTTCTTTGGCGGCAACGAGAGGGCCGCACGCCATTTGCAACACAGCGTGCGGCGGTAGACTCGGACGTTTCCACAGGGTGGGAGGCGAGCCTGGAACTCTGCGCCGCCCGGCGGAAAGCATCGCCGGGCAGAGTGGGAATCCTCAGGAAGGGGATATTTCGGCGTAGGCAGGACTAACCCTGGTGTATTGCCAAAACCACGCGGCCTAAGTATGATAAAATTTGACGGGAAAGTATAATTCCAGTAATAAAAAAAAAGACGCACCTGGAAGCCCCGAGCACGAATGCGGAGCCCCTGACGCGCAAAGGCACCTCCAAGCGTTCTACCAAGTTGTCTCATTCCCCGCGCCTTGACCCCCCCACTGGGCACTCGCCTCCAGGCGGGACCCTCATGGCTACGAGGAATTGCGTTCGCCTTTAACCGCGTGGAGTTTCTTTGTCGTTTCCTTCCTTAACCATCGGTGACTTGTTCCTCCCCATGGCTATCATCCAGGGGGGCATGGGCGTCGGGATTTCACTCTCCGGCCTGGCTTCCGCCGTGGCCGCTTCCGGCGGCCTCGGTGTTATTTCAGCGGCGGGCATCGGCATGAATGAGCCGGATTTCGCTTCCAATTATATCGAAGCCAACAACCGGGCGCTTACCCGGGAAATCCGTGCCGTCCGCGCCAAAACCGCCGGAGCTCTCGGCATCAATATCATGGTGGCCATGGCCAACTTCGCCGAACTGGTCAAAACAGCCATCAGGGAAAATGTCGACGTCATTTTTTCCGGAGCCGGCCTGCCTCTCGATCTGCCCTCCCACCTGACCGAAGGCTCCAAGACCAAACTCGTGCCCATCGTTTCCTCGGCCCGGGCCGCCATCATCCTGTGCAGAAAATGGCTGTCGCGTTTTGGCCGCACCCCGGACGGGTTCGTCGTGGAAGGCCCCATGGCCGGCGGGCACCTGGGGTTCAAGGCCGAACACATCGATGATCCAGCCTTTATCCTGGAGAACCTCGTGTCCGAGGTCCTCACCGGACTTGCCCCCTACACCGCGCCGAACGGCCTGCCCATACCGGTCATCGCCGCCGGCGGTGTGTACACCGGCGCCGACATCCACCGCTTCATCACACTCGGCGCGGCCGGCGTCCAGATGGGAACCCGCTTTGTCGCCACCGACGAATGTGACGCCGACGAGCGTTTCAAGCAAAGCTACATCGACGCCCGCGAAGAGGATCTGATGATCATCAAAAGCCCTGTGGGCATGCCCGGGCGGGCCATCCGCAACGACTTCCTGAAAAGTGCCGCCCACGGCGACAAAAAGCCCCCCTCCTGTCCGTATCGCTGCATCCTCTCCTGCGATCACCAAAAGGCCCCCTACTGCATAACCCTGGCCCTGGCCAACGCGCAAAAAGGCCGCCTCAAATACGGCTTCGCCTTCGCCGGCAAGAATGCTTGGCGCGTGGATCGCATCATGCCCGTGGCTGAGCTCTTTAACGAGCTGGCCACGCAGTATGCGCAGGCCGAAGCGGCTGCGATTTAAGATCGCGGGCAAGGCGGCCCCGCCCTTTATCGCACGCGCGGCTCCATTTGGAGCGGTTCCGGCGCGCCAGACGGTTCCCCGGTGAGCGCCCCATTCGGCCCAAGGCCGTGCGGTCCCTGCCGGTGTGGCCCGACCTGATACGTTGTCTCGCACGCCCTTGATAAATCCGGTCAATCAGGCGTATGGCTGCACATACGATTCTCCCGCTTGTCTCCTCAACAGCAAACAAGGGTATTCGTATGGTGCGCTTTCCTCTTTTCCCTTTTCCCCGACGCGCCTTGAGCGCGGCAGCCGTTTTTTTCGCAGTTCTTCTCCTTATTGGCGCGCTCACGCCCCAAACCATCCTGGCGGATGATCTTGGCCGGCCCAGTGCTTATGTTTCCATGCAGGTCGGCCAAGGCGGGTTCATACTGAGCGCCACCGGCGGCAGGGGAACAGTGACCTTCAAAGGACGCACCTATCCTTTCAAGGTCGGCGGCTTGGGCGTCGGCAGCCTGGGCGTGTCGAAGATCACCGCTATTGGGGAAGTCTACCGCCTCAAGCGTCTGGAAGACTTTCCGGGCGCGTTTTTCCAAGCCCACGCCGGCCTCACCGTTGTTCAAGGCAAGGACGTGCAATGGCTCGAAAATTCCAATGGCGTCATCTTGAAGCTGCGCTCCACCAGTCAGGGCGTGTCGCTCAATTTGGGAGCGGATGGCCTTAAAATCGAGATGGGCCCCATCAAGCCGCACGGCAAGCCCAAAGGGTAGCGCCGCTCACGGCATGCCCCCCGTCGCGCTCGTCAATCTGCTCGACCTTTCGCGCCGACCCAAGACCTGCCCCACGGGCCGGTGCCTTCCCTACACCGATCCGCTTCTCGCGCCGTCCCATGGCACGGCGCTCCTGGAGTGGCATCTGCCGGACGGCAAGGTGGTTCGCCTGCTGGAAGGAAACTACCTGTGCCCGCGCTGCCGCAACAAGACGCTGCGGTTTTTCCGGGCCGGATTTTGGGATTGATTCGAAGAAGGGGTTCAGCGCTTCGCCAACGGCACAAGACGCCGTCGACGTGACGCCCACACCAAGCACCGCCTGGAAGCGGTCCGAAGGCCGGGACGGTCAGATGCCGAGGAGGCGCTGGTACGGAGCCAGATGATTGACCGGGCCGTCGCCGCCGCCAAGGTCCCAGGCCGTTTCAAGGGCCAGTTGCAGATAGTCCCGGGCGGCTTCCACGGCTGCGTCAAGGCGCTTGCCCAGGGCGAGCTGGGCGGCGATGGCCGCGGACAGGGTGCAGCCCGTGCCGTGGGTATTGTGGGTCGTTACGTGGGGCCGGACGTATTCCCGGACCGTGCCCTGGCAAGCGGCGAGCAGATCCGTCACCCGCGCCGCCCCGTCCTTCCCGGCCGGGGAAAAATGGCCGCCCTTGATGAGCACCGCCTTGGCGCCCTTTGTCAGCAACCGCTCGGCCGCTTCCCGGACGTCCGCCGGGCTGTCGATATCCATACCGGCCAAAAGCGCGGCCTCGTGGCGGTTGGGGGTAAGCAGGTCGGCCAGGGGCAGGATGCGCGCCGCCAGCGCCGCAACCGCCTCGGGCAAAAGGAGCCGGGCTCCGGACTGGGCCACGCACACGGGATCGACCACCAGGGGAAAATCCTTGCCGGAAAGCCCGTCGGCCACGGCCTCGATGATGGGCGCGGAAAAAAGCATACCTGTCTTGGCCGCCCGGATGGGAAAATCATCCATGACCACGCGCAACTGTTCGGCCACAAAGCCGGGCGTGGGCGCTTCGATGGCCGTGACGCCGCGGGTATTCTGGGCGGTCAGGGCGGTTATGACCGAAAGGCCGTAGCCCCCCTGCATCATGATGGTCTTGAGGTCGGCCTGGATGCCGGCCCCGCCGCCGCTGTCCGAACCGGCGATCGTCAACACGCATGGCGGCCGCACGTTATGCCGCCTCCTCCGCGTCTCCCAGGGAGTCCTCGCTCTCCCGGATTTTGCGCAGGGACAGACCGCTTTTGGCCAGAACCATCAGCCCGGTGACGGTGATGGGGATATACTGCACCATGTGCAGCACCAGTCCGGCCGCCAGGGCTTGCGAGCGGTCCATGCCGAAAAGCCCGAGCGAAAAAACCACCGCCGCCTCGAATACCCCGATCGCTCCGGGCGAGGACGGCATGGCCATGCCGAGCGAGGAGATGACAAAGACGGCCGCCGCATGGCCCCAGGAAAGGGGCAGCCCCGCCACCCACAAAAGGACCAGGAAGGTGGTGCTGGCGTAAAAAGCCCAGCACACGGCCGTATAAAGGCCAAGGACCAGCATGAAGGTCGGGGTGACGCCGTGCAGGACTTGGAGCTTGAGTTCGGCCATAAACTCGGCCAGCCGGTTGGACGGCATCTTGTCGATGAGGCGTCCCACGAAATCGGGGAAGGTCCGCACCACCCACAGGGCGGCCCAGATGCCGCCGACGCCCACCGCCAGGGGTACGAAGGCCATCTTGAGCTTGAAATGGACGGCCACGACCAAGCCCATGGCCAGGATGGCGTTGAGGTCGAAAAACCGTTCCCAGAAGACCATGGTGATGCTGCGCGAGAGGGAAAAGTGGCATTCCCGGCGCAGGTAAAACGCCTTGGCCAACTCGCCGAGCTTGGCCGGCACGATGTTGTTGACCGCCATGGACATGAGAAAGGCCTTGAAGCACAGCCAGTTACCGGCCTTGAACCCGGAAAGGAAGTTCAGGCGCAAGGCCATGACCCCGTAGCCGATAAAGGAAAAGACCGTGGTCCAAAGGAGAGCCATGTCGTCATACTGGACGAGCGTTGCCCAAAGCTGTGCGAAATCGATGCCCCAGAAAGCGTACACGAGGCATCCGCCGACAAGAATGAGTCGAATGGCCAGGCTGGCGGCCTTTTTCACGAGCATCGCGGACCGCTCCCTGCCGTATCCGGCACGGGGCCGGTCTTGTTGCTATCATGCTGCATTGAAAAGCTCCCGAAGCCGGTAGTTGAGATGGGTGAAACGGGCATCGCCGCCGGCGTTTTTGAGCCCCAGATTGAGCGCCCGCCGGCTGCCGATGATGACGGCCAGACGCCTGGCCCGCGTCAGGGCGGTGTAGATGAGGTTGCGGCGCAACATGACGTAATGCTGGGTGAGGATCGGTACGACCACGGCCGGATATTCGCTGCCCTGGGACTTGTGGATGCTGATGGCGTAGGCCGGGGCCAGTTCGTCCAGCTCGCTGCGGTCATAGGCGACATTGCGGCCTTCGAAGGACACCAGCACCTCGCCTTCCGACGCGTCGACTTCCACGATGTGTCCCATGTCGCCGTTGAAGACGTCCTTTTCGTAGTCGTTTTTGGTTTGCAGCACCCGGTCTCCCAGACGAAAGCGCGTCATGCCGCGCACGAGTTCCGGCCCCTTGGGGTTTAAGCGCTCACGCAGCGCCTCGTTGAGCGACTGTGTCCCGGCCTCGCCCTTGTGCATGGGCGAAAGCACCTGGACGTCGCGCATGGGGTCGAGCCCGTAGACGCAGGGGATGCGATCGCAGACAAGGGTGGCGATCATGTCCCGAACCGTGGCCGGATCGTCCTGCTCCACCCAGAAAAAATCCGCCTCGGGGGCCGGCTTGGGCGCGGTCAGGGGAAACTGGCCCTGGTTGATGCGGTGGGCGTTGACAACGATCATGCTTTGCTGGGCCTGACGGAAAATCCTGGTCAACCGGGCGCTGCCCACGGCCTGACTGCCCAGGATGTCCTCAAGCACGTTCCCGGCTCCGACCGAAGGCAGCTGGTCCGCATCGCCGACCAGGATCAACCGGGCCGTAAACGGCAAGGCCCGCAGCATATGGGCGCAAAGCCTGGCGTCGAGCATGCTGGCCTCGTCCACCAGCAGCACGTCGGTTTTCAGCTTGTTGTCCTCACACAGGGCGAACGTGCCGTTCGGGGCCGACTGCAACAGCCGGTGCAGGGTCGCGGCCGGCACGCCGGTGGCCTCGGAAAGGCGCTTGGCCGCCCTGCCCGTCGGCGCGGCAAGTTTGACTTTTAAGGACAACTTGTCAAGGGCGGCCACCACCATGCGGGTGATGGTGGTCTTGCCCGTGCCCGGACCGCCGGTGATGACGAAGACTTTTTCGGCGCAGGCGTCCACGGCCGCCTGCCGTTGCTCCGGGGAAAGCTGGAGCCGCGCCTCGGATTCCAGGGCCGGCAGGAGCTTTTCGACCTTGCCCCGCAGTTCCGCCCCGGGATGGGTGGCCAGCTCGTGAAGACGGCGGGCGATTTCCACTTCCAGGGCGTAATAATGGCGCAGATAGACGGCGGCCTCGATATTGCGATCCGGCATGGGCTCGATTTTTATGCGTTTGAGCTCCTCCAAGGCGGAAAGCGCCTCGTCCAGGCGCTCCGGGGACACGTCGCCGAGCATGAACGTGGTTTTCTCGAAAAGCAGGTCGCGCGGGACGAACAGATGCCCCTGGTCGCCCATGGAAAAAAGGACGTAGACCAGGGCGGCCTGGATGCGCTCGGTGCTGTCCGGGGCAAAGCCCAGGCGCAGGGCCATGTTGTCCGCGGTCTTGAAGGCGATGCCGCGAATCTCGTAGGCCAGCTCGTAGGGATTGGCCCGGATGCGCGTCTCGGCATCGTTGCCATAGAGCTTGAAAATCTTGCCGGCGTGGGTTGTTGCGATCTCGTGGGTCTGGAGGAAAAGCATGAGCGACCGCACTTCGTGCTGGGCCTGCCAGGAGGCCACGATCTCTTTGAGCTTTTTTTTGCCCACGCCCTCCACGGTCAAAAGCTTCTCTGGTGCGGTGTCGAGGATTTCGAGCACCTTTTCGCCAAAGGCGTCGACCATGCGTGTGGCCAGTACCCCGCCGACGCCCTTGATCATGCCCGAGGCGAGGTAGCGCCGTATGCCGTTTACGGTGGCGGGCATCTCGCGGGTGGCCACGGTCACCAGGAACTGGCGGCCGTATTTGGGATGGGTGACCCAGGAGCCGGTCACGCGCAGCATCTCGCCGGGGGTCACCGGGCCGATGTTGCCGACGATGGAGAACGGCCCCGGCTCGTCCTTGGCCTTGACCCGGGCGATAAGGTAATTCGTCTCCTCGCTGAAGAAGGTGACGGACTGCACTTCCGCCGAAAGTTCGCTGGTTGGCGCCGCGTCGGCCATGGCGGATGCTTGCCTCACAAATCCTGACGGTACCGCAGGGATTGGGACAGGGTTTCCTTATCCACGTATTTGACCTCGGTCCCGAGCGGGATCCCCTGGGCCAGGCGTGTCAGGCGCACACCCGGAAATTCCCGGGCGAGCAGGTTTTTGATGTGCGAGGCCGTGGATTCGGCGGCCAGCGTCGCCCCGAGGGCCAGGATGCACTCCGTGATGTCGTCCTCCCGCAGACGCGCGCGCAAGGCGTCCAGGCGCAGGTTGCCGGGCGTCACGCCGTCGAGGGGATCAAGCAGACCGCCGAGAACGAGGTAATAGCCGCCGAACTGGGCCGTTTCCTCAAGCAGCATGACGGAATCCCACTGGGCCACGATGCACAGCTGCTGAGGATCGCGGGAGGGATCGGCGCACACCGGGCACATCGGGGTTTCGGACAGGCCGAAACAGCGCGAGCACAGGCAAAGCCGCTCCCGCAGGCGCAAGATACCCTCGCCCAGGGTCTCGGCCCGGCCGCGCGGCCATTCGAGCAGGGTCATGGCCACCTTGAGCGCCGATTTTGGGCCAAGCCCGGGCAGGCGGGCGAGCTGTTCGACCAGCTCTACCAGCGGCGCGGGCAATGTCGTCTGTACTGCCATTTTTGCGTTTTATCCGATTTCCCGGGCGCGGCAGCGCCTCTGGTTGGCCACCGAGGTCGCGGTATTTTACACCAAGGCCGTGGTCGTGCTTGTGCTTGTGCTTGTGCTTGTGTTGAATTCCATCGGGGTCCGTCCGGACTCGTTTATGCGGCTGGCTGGTCGGCGGAGGGCTGGTCGGCCACGCGCGGCGCATATTTGAAGAATACGCCTTCGCGTCCGCCCAGCCCTCCGCCGACCCTGGTCATTCGCCCCATGTCCAACGCAACATAGAGGGCATGCCTTTGCGCTCTGGTCGCCTTGGAGCAAAAGGAAACATCCTGTCATCACGAAAAAAAGGCCTTTTTCGGTTCCGCCCCCGTGGCGCAACCGGTGAATCTCCCCCAAAAACCATGAAAAGTTTTTAAAGGGGGTCCAGGGGGAAACTTTTTTCAAAAAGTTTCCCCCTGGCCGCCGGAGGCGCCCTTCCCCTCTAAAAAAGTCCCGGCATCTTGATGCCACCGGTGAGCTGGCCCATTTCCTCTTCCATCATGGCCTTGGCCTTCTTGAGGCCGTCGTTGACGGCGGCGAGCACCAAGTCCTGGAGCATCTCCACGTCATTCGGGTCCACGACGGTCTTGTCGATGGCGATGGACTTGAGCTCGTTGGCTCCGGACACCACGGCCGTGACCATACCGCCGCCGGCCGTTCCCTCGACGGTACGTTCTTGAAGTTCTTCTTGAAGTTTCGCCATTTTCTTTTGCATTACCTGGGCTTGGCGCACAAGCTCATTCATTCCCTTCATGGTGAACCTTCCTTGTGTCCCGCCATTAGCGGGGCTTGCGTTCGATGATCTCGGCGTCGAAATCGGAAACAGCCTGACGCACTTCGGGCCGGCTGTCGACATAGGCGGTGAGCGTTTCGCCGGACATGCGATCCTGATCGGGCCCGGCTGTATCCACGCGCACGGTGACGCCCGGGCCGAAATATTGGGCGGCCAGGGCGTCCAGCTGGCGCAGCTTGTCCGGGTGCGCCAGCTGACTGCGGTGAAAGGCGTTGGTGCAGGCGATATGCACCATGCCCGGCTCGGGGTCCGGGACAAACTCGCCGCGCGCCAGTTTGAGCCCGGAAATTCCGCCGTTTTTGATGGCAAAGCGCTTGAACCCGTCCCAGTTGCGGGGGCCGGAAGCGGCAGCGGGCGCGGACGCGGCCGGCGCGGCGGCCGGACGTTCGGCCACGGCCGCATGGCTGGCGGTAGAGGGAGCCTGCCTGGTGGCATAACCTGCCTGCCCCGGGGGCGGCGGAGTGGGGGACGCCGGGGTGGCCGAAGCAGAGGCGGCGGGCGACGGCGCGAAACGGGGCGTCGGCGTGCCCTGCGGCTGTCCTCCCTGGTGCGCTCCCTGCCCGGCCGGGGATCGAGGAGCCGAACCGCCGGAGGGAGCGCCCCCCGGGCCGGACCGGGGCGTACGCTCCGGGGGGACGGTGCAGGAGGCGAGATTTTGCAGGGGAAGCAGGTTCGGCAGGTAGGCCATATTGAGAAGCAGCAGCTCCAGAGACAAGGCCGGCTCCAGGCTGGTCAGCACCCGGCGCTGGCCTTCCAGGGTCATCTGCCAGCAGGCGTGGATGTGGGCCGCGTCGAACTTGCCGGCCCAATCGAGCCAAAGCCCGCTTTCCTCGGCCGGCAGGTCGACCACGGACAACCCCTTTGCCCCGGCCTGGCGCAACAAAAACAGATTGCGCCACATGGCGGCCAGTTCCCGCAGGAAAAAACCGATGTCCAGGCCCTTGTCCAGCACCTGGCGCAACAGCGTCACCACGGCCGGGCCGTCCTGGGCGAAAATGGCCTCGATCAACCCGAAAAAAATATCCTGACCGGCCAGCCCCAGCACGCCCCGGGCATCGGCCTCGGTCAGTTCCGCCCCGCCAAGGGCCAGCACTTGGCCCAGAAGCGACATGGAATCGCGCACACTGCCCGCGCCGCGCCGGGCGATGAGGCTTATGGCCTGGGGTTCGTAATGGATGGCCTCACGGTCGAGCACGCTGGCAAGATGGGCCTCGAGCTCGGGCTGGGCCAGGCGTTTGAAAAGGAAATGCTGGCAACGGCTGATGATGGTGGCCGGAAATTTGTGGGCCTCGGTGGTGGCCAGGATGAAGGTGACGCGGGCGGGTGGCTCCTCCAGGGTTTTCAACAACGCGTTGAAGGCCGCCGTGGACAGCATGTGGGCTTCGTCGATGATGAAGACCTTGTAGCGGCTGTTGAGCGGCGCGTAGCCCACGTCCTCCTTGAGCTTGCGGGCGTCCTCCACCTTGCCGTGGGTGGCGGCGTCGATCTCGATGACGTCCGGGGAAATGCCGGCCGTGATCTGGCGACACTGGGAGCAGACGTTGCAGGGCTCGGCCGTGGGCGCGGTCTCGCAGTTGAGCGCCTTGGCCAGCACACGGGCCAGCGTGGTCTTGCCCACGCCGCGCGTGCCGCTGAAAAGGTAGGCCGGCGCGATCTTGTCCTCGGCTGCGGCCCGGGACAGAATGCGCTTGACGGCGTCCTGGCCGGCGACGTCGGCGAAGCGCTGGGGCCTGTATTTGGCGGTGAGGCTGGTTGTGCTCATGAAGAGTATCCGGGCGGCCCCGCTTAGGGGGACCGCCCGGGTGTAGTACTACAGGCCGTACTTGTACAGCCAGTCGGTATGGGCCGGATTTTCGCCCTTGACGACCTGAAAGAAGGCTTTCTGAAGCGCCTTGACCACCGGGCCGGCATGGCCTTCGCCGATGACGCGGCGGTCGACGGCCCGGATCGGGGTCAACTCGGCGGCCGTGCCCGTAAAAAAGACCTCGTCGGCCACATAGACCTCGTCGCGGGTAAAAAACTGCTCCACCACTTCAAAGCCGAGTTCGCCGGCCACGGTGAGGATGCTGTCACGGGTGATGCCGGCCAGGACCGTGGTCAGGGGCGGCGTCTTGATGACGCCGTTCTTGACGATGAAGATGTTCTCGCCCGAACCCTCGGCCACGTAGCCGGCGGCATCGAGCATCATGGCCTCGTCGAATCCGTCGGCCAGGGCTTCCATCTTGGCCAGCACCGAGTTGACGTAGTTGCCGGCGGCCTTGGCCTTGGCCATCATGGAGTTAACGTGGTAGCGGGTGTAGCTCGAGGTGCGGATGCTGATACCCTTTTCCAGGGCATCGGCGCCGAGGTAGGCCCCCCACGGCCACACGGCTATGGACAACCGGATGGGGTTATTGGCGGGGTTGACGCCCATGGAGCCGGAGCCGACGAAGACCAGCGGCCGGATGTAGCCGGCGGTCATTTTGTTGGCCTTGAGCGTTTCCACGCAGGCGGCGGCGACCTGCTCTTGGGTGAAGGGTATGGTCAGCCCCAGAATCTTGGCGGATCCGAACAGCCGGGCCGTATGTTCCTTGAGGCGGAATACCGCCGAGGAACCGTCGACGCACTCGTAAGCCCGAATACCCTCGAACACGGCATAACCATAGTGCAGGGCATGGGTCAGGACATGCACATTGGCCTGATCCCAGGGCGTAAGCGTGCCATCCATCCAGATAAAATCAGTACGTAGCCCCATCTTCCTTCCCCCGTTGCGTATGGCCGTCGCCGGAACCATTCCGGCAGCGGCGTTTTGTGTCGCGTTTGCGTGACGTTGGAACGTAAACGTGGCATTGTAGGGGTTTTGCCCGGGAGGGTCAAGGAGGTCGGCCGTTTCAGACCGGCAGGGCCGCCTGGCCGGAACCGCGCAACTCGTCGATGAGGCTCTGCAAAATCCGGGTCTGTTCGCCAAGCCCGGTCACGGTCATCGTCGCGCGCTCCATGGCCTGGGCCGTTTCCCCGGACACCCTGTTGACGTCGGCGATGGAATTTTCGATGGCGTCGGTGGCGGCGGACTGTTCCTGGGAGGCGGCGGCTTTCTCGCCCCGCTTCCTGGCCGCTTCCAGGCTCTCCCGCAACGAGGGCCAGCATCCGGCGCAAGGCGTCGGCCAGCTCGCCGATTTCGTCGCAGCCGACAACCGTCAGACGCGCGTCCAAATCGCCGTCGGCCACCGAACGGGCGAAGGCCACGCCCTTACGCAACGGCCGCACGATGGAAAGGGTGACAAAAGTGCCGAGGGCAATGGAAAGGGCCAGACTGGGCGGCAAGGATACCCTCCTTGACGAACCCGAGCCCCTCCACGCAGGGCAGGGCCTGTCCGGCCACATCCGAAACCCGGGCCCCGGTCTGGCGCAGGCCCTGGTAACCAAGCACCGCGATGCCCACGGTGATCAGCGCGGTGACGATCACGGAAACAAAAAGCCTCACTCCGACCTTGAACCGACCCATGGTCGTCCCTCCCCGGAACTGCTTGGTTGGGAAATGAACGCTGATGAAGCGCCAGAGACATGCCACCGAAAAAGTATTCCTGTTTATGCCATTTTTGTCAATTCAGGCAGTACACGGAAGGCATGCGGGCGAATGCGGAAATACGACTCGGACATGACGTGGAGCAACAAGGACAATCAAGACAGGCGCTAGACATTCAAAAAAGAAAACAAAACCGGCAGCCTCCATCCCCCCGGGGCCAACAAACGCCTATTCAAGTGGTGGTTCCGGCGGCATCTCGCCGCGCTGCCTGGAATCGAAATAGGCCATGAAAGCCTTGCCCTCGGGAAATTCCGGATTGAGGCGCAGGGCATGGGTCAGCATCACCCGGGAGCTTCTCAGCCGCCCCTTCTCATACAGGGTCCGGGCCATGTTATAGAGCAGATGCTCATCGGTGCGACACAAGCGGTAAGCACGGGTGTAATAACGCATGGCCTCATCGTACATGCCGAGCTTGCGCATCTGGATGCCGAAATCGTTGAACAGATGCTTGTGCTCCGGGGTGAAGGCCGCCTCGATGCACATGATTTTTTGAAACACAATATCCGCATTGTGTTTTTCCTGGCGTTCAAGATAGGTGAGCCCCAGCCCGAACGTGGCCTTGACGTGCTCCTCGTCCAGGCGCAGCACGTTTTTATATTCGAATTCCGCAGTAAAGAGTTCCTGGCGCTCCCGATGCCGGTCCGCCGTGGCCACGGTCTCCTCCAGGCGGCGCATGACCGGCACGAGTTTGTTGATATAGATGGACGGCTCGGGCAGATAGTCGGCCAGCAGGCGTTCCCTGGTGATAACGTGGCGTGCACCCGAAGGAATGAAGTTGCGGCTCAGGCGCTGGATGACCACCCGGCCGTCGTCCTGCTCGACGGCATGGACGAACACCCGCTGGGTGAGGTGGCCAAGCCGTCTTTTTCCATGAAAGTCCTGAGCGTCGGTGGAAAATACGCCCTTGACGGGTTTGCGGCGGGGAGGAGCGGAATTTTCCATAGGCAAGAGGGTTGGGTCTGCCTACAATAGCCTTGGCCGGCTTTTTCGGCAAGCGCGTCCGGCGAGTTGACAGGTTTTTTTCCGGGCGCATATATCTCGAAATGCCGCGCGCTCGGCTGTCGGACGGCACGATGGCGTCCTGGCCGCGACCGGAACCGCACGCTCAGGAAAAACGCCCCATGCATATCGACGAATACCCCATCTTGGTGGAACAGCTCTGCCCCGGACTTTTCATCCGCATCGACGAACCGGGACTCGCTCATCCGTTTCCGGCCAAGGGGTTCAAGCTCAAAAACGAAGCCGACGTGGCCAAGGTGATCGCCCTCGGCCTGGCCCATGTCCTTTGCTTGCCGGACAAATCCGACCGTCTGCCCATCTCGCTGGAAGAGATCGACGGCATGTCCGGCAAACCCCAGAAAGGCCCCTGGACCGCCGCCCGCACCCCGGTTTCGGCCGAACTCTCGAGCCTCAAGCGCGAAACCATCGAGCGCAACAAGGAGCGGCTGGAACGCTTCGCCAACTGTGAACGGCGCTACGCAAAGGCCATGGACAAGGTGGTCGAGGCCATAAAGCGCGTCTCCTCCCCCAGCGCCGAAGTGCTGGAAGCGGCCGGCGAGGTGGTCGGCCCCATGGCCAATGTGTTCCTTTCCGACCTCGATGTCCTCATCAACGTCATGACCGCCAAGATGCGGGAGGAGGCCAAGCACTACCACGCGTTAAACGTGGCCGTGCTGTCCATGATGCTGGCCAAGGAGATGGGCGTCGACAAAAAAGACATCGAGGAAATCGGCTTGGGCGCGCTTTTTCACGATGTCGGTAAGGGTCGTGTGCCCATTCAGCGCTTCACCAAGGGCAACATGCTGACCATGAACAAGGTGCTCAAGGAATATTACATGGAGCACCCCAGGATTGGGTCGAAAATGCTGGCCGCCGTGCCTGCCTTTCCTCCCGCGTCCCAGGCCCTGGTCCTGCAACACCACGAACTCATCGACGGCTCGGGCTTTCCCGCGCATCTCACCGGTTCCGCCATCTCCCTCGGCGCCCGCATCGCCACTGTGGCCGATGCCTACGACCGCTTCTGCAACGGCAAGGACGGCGAAGAAGGCCTGACGCCCCATGAAGCCATGAAGGCCCTCTACAGGCACCGCGCGCTCTACGACCCCAAGGCCGTCACCTCTTTTATCCGCAAGCTCGGCGTCTATCCGCCCGGCACCCTGGTCACACTGTCCAACGGCATGCAGGGCATGGTCGTTTCCGCCAACATGCGCGACTCCATGCGGCCGGGCATCAAGATATACCATCCCGACATCCCCAAACGCGAGGCGCTTATCATCGATCTCGGCATCGAGACGGAACTGACCGTGACCAAGGCCGTGAAGCCTGCGGATCTTGCCCCGGACGTGCTCCACTATCTCAATCCCGGCAGGCAGGTTTCCTACTATGTGGACGCCGCACCCCGCACGTAAGGCGCTTGCCGCCGCGGCCAGAGGCACGCCGTGACCCGGCTGGGCTCCCCGGCCCAGGCCATTATGCGGACCCTGCGCACCGGTCTGTCCCAGCCGCCGGGGTCCGACCTGTCCCCCCTGGTCCCCCTGGCCAGGCAGGCGCTGGCCTTTATCGACCGGGGAGCCGTCAACGATCCGGCCACGGCCGGCGAAGCGTCCGAACTGGCCTTTTTGCTGGCCGCCCTGCTCGCCGCCGGCGATGAGCACTTCGCCAGGCAGGCCTTCGGGCTCCTTTTCCGCCTCGGCGTCGAAGGCGAAGTCCTGGCCGTCATCCACCTGGAAAAACTGCCCGAGGACCAGGCCGTCTCCATCCTCGGTTCCCTTGGCGTCGAGGAAAAACTCCTTTTTGCCAATGCCTTTTACCGCCGCCCCCGGCCCTCGCGCCCCAAAACGGACCAGTTTTGCCTCGAGATCATCGCCGACGTGGTCGAACGCGTGCCGGACGAACTGCTCATCCTGCTCGACCTTCTGGCCAACCGCCACGAATATCCGGCCCTGCCCGTGCGCAACGCCCTGGTGCGGGGCCGCCTTGGCATGTGGTTGCACCGGCTGTTGGACATGGACCTCTCCGCCGAGCAGACCCGGTACATGGCCCGTGTCGTCGGCCGCCTGCGCGAACCCACGCTGATCGAAAAGCTGGCCTTGCGCCTTGGCGAAATGGACGAGGTTTCCGCCGAAACGGTTTGCTTCGCCCTGGCAGAGACCCCCGGCGTCGACCCGGCTGTGGCGGCTGGTCCCTTGCTGGCCCTGCTGGCCACGCCGGAGCCTTCGCTAACGGCCGCCGCCCTGACCGCCCTGGCCCATTGCGATCCCGCCCAGGCCGCCGCCGCCGCTGCCGACTGCATCGCCAACGCGCCGGGCCGCACGGTCGAGTTGGCCGCCTTTCTGGCCACCCTGCCCCTGACCGCCTTCGGCCAGTCCCTGCGGGCGCTTCCGGCCCAGGCACGCCAGGGGACGCTGACGGCGGTCTATGCCATCCTGGCCGCCGCCGTCCCCCGGACCATGGAGATCGCCGCCCGGGCCGCGCTCAAATCGGGAATCGCCTCCCCCGACCTGGGGCAAATTCTCCTAAACGATCTGGCCGCCAGGGCCAGGGCCGCCGCACGTCCTTTCCCGCCCCCCCCTCCCTTGCCTGGCACGGCCGTGACCCGGCAGGAGCAAAAAGGGCTTTGGGGACGCGTCAAAACCATGGTGGGCGGCCCGGCCGGGGACGATGCGGACGGCAAGACCGAGGCGCTTCGCCGTACACTGGCGGCCGGCGGCGAAATCAACAACTTCCAGGCGTCCTGGGTGCGCCTGGACGGCGTGCAGGTAACCGGAGCCACCTTTTCCAAAGCCCTGTTTCGCGCGGCAAACCTGCGGCAGGCCTCTTTTGCCAAGACGACCTTCACCAATTGCCAGTTCACGGACGTCGGCTTCGAGGGGGCCTCGTTTTCCACGGTGGCCTTTCGCGGCTGCCGCTTCGCCGATTGCCGGTTTTCCCAAAGCATGCTCGAAAACGTGCGTTTCGACGCGTGCGACCTCCGCCTGTGCTCCCTTGCCTCGATCACGGGCCGCAACCTGGCCTTTGATGCGGTCGAAGCCTGGGAATGCGACTTTTACGGCGCCGCCGTCGTCAACCTGAAGCTTACCCGCTGCCGGTTTCGAGGCGTCAGTCTGGTGCGGGCGGTGTTGCACGAATTTTCGGCCCGGGGCGCGCTTTTTTCCGACTGCCTGTTCGAGATGGCCTTCTTTCCCCGGGCCAACCTGCGCGGCGTGCGCACCAAGGGCTGCTATTTCGCCGGATCGCGTTTTTCCGGCGCCACGGACGAACCCGACATTCTGGGAGCCATGGCCAAGGACGAAGCCGACGCCCTGGCCGAAACCGAGATGGACATCCCCCTCCCTTCGGCGCTTGCCGCGGGCCCGGGCCTGCGCCTTGTGGCCGCCTGTTGCGACGCGGCCTTTTTCTCCCGGGACGTGGCCCGGCGGCGGCGGGCACTTTTGGCCAACAACAAACGCAGACTGTCCTGGGCCAGAAGGCGCCTTGGCGAAGCGGGCGCGGCCTTTGTGGACATGATGCCCGTTCTTATCGAAGCGCCCTTCGTGCGCGACGCCTCGGGCACGCGGCAAGCGCCGGCGGCGCGCATCGCCGGATACTCCCCCGACCTGCCGGCCGTGCGCCATGCCGCACGTCATGGCGGCCGGACGATCGCGGACTGCGTCAGCCGTCCCCTGGCCCCCATCGGCGTGGAGGCGGTCTACACCATCGGCAGCGTGGGCACCGTGGCCCAGGGCGCGCAGTCGGATCTCGACGTCTGGGTCTGCCTGAACGAAAAGGCGGCCTCGCGCCCGGATTACGCAGCCTTTCAGGAAAAGCTCGAAACCATCAGCCGGCAGGCCATGGCCGAGCTTGGGCTCGAAATCCACTTTTTCTGCATGACCGTTGCCGACGTGCGCGACAACGTGTTCGGCTATTCCGAGGACGAGGGTTACGGCTCGGCCCAGGGCTGCCTGCTCAAGGAGGAGTTCTACCGCACGGCCTTGGTCGTGGCCGGCCGCAAACCGGCCTGGTGGTGCATGGCTCCGCGCGTCACCCCGGATGTCTACGCCAAGGCGCTCACCGGCCTTGTCCGGTCCGAACCGGAAATCGCGGCCGACAGCCTGGATTTCGGCTGCGTGCAGTCCATCGCCGGAGACGAATACTTCGGTGCCTCGTTGTGGATGATCGTCAAATCCTTAACGAGCCCGTTCAAATCCATCATCAAGTTCGGGCTGCTGGAAAAATACGCCGCCGCCCCGGGCACGCCGGAACTGCTTTGCGACACGCTCAAGCAGTCCATCTTCAGCAACCTGAGCGGACTTTGGCATTGTGATCCGTACGCCCTGCTTTTCCGCGAAGTCAGCCGGCATTACGAGGCCGGCGGCCAGACCGGTGCCGCGGAGCTGCTGCGCCAGGCCTTCATGCAAAAAACCGGCTTCGATCCCTGCGAGGAATACGTCGGCCGAGACGGCGACACCCTTCTCGACCATTATTTCCCCTATGCCCCGACGGGCGGCGGCGGTTGTCCGCCGCCGCCCAAACGGGAGGCCAAGACCGGACAGGCGAACTTTGCCGCGGCCATGGCCCTGGGCGACGCCATCACCCGGTATTTTCTGCGCGCTTATGAACGGCTCAAGGAGCGAAGCCGGGAACTGGCCAGCGGCGGCGGGCTGACCGAGCGCGACCAGACCATGTTGTCGCGCCGCATTGCCGCCAGCTTCGGCCGCAAAGTCGGCAAGATCATGCGTCTGCCGTTCGTGCGGCCGGGGCATGACCTGTTCGATTCGCTGGAATTCGGCTACGAGGAAATTGCGCCCAAGGAAAAGGGCTTTGTGCTGCGCGCCGAGCCGCGGGGAGGCGACGGCGAGCGCGGGGCGCGAACGCGGGAAACCGTGCGCCAGGACGCCTCGCTGCCGCGCCTTTGCGCCTGGATCGTGGCCAACGAGCTCTACCGGCCGGGCATGGCCCTTGGCGCATCGCCCCTGCCGGCACCGCTCACCCTGCCCGATGTCACCGGGCTGCTCGCGGCCATCCACGACACCTTTCCGGCCAGGGAGACCTTTGCCCCGCCGCTGTCCTGGGGGCTGGCTCCGGAGCGCATCACCGCCGCCCTGATCGCGGTCAACCTGCTCGCCCCGCGCGAGGAACGCCGTACCGTGACCGCGGATGTGCTCTACGCCACAAGCTGGGGAGAACTTTTCCACCTGGAGCGCGTCACGGGACTCGAGGCGCTCGACGATTCCCCGGCCTTTTTCCTGACCGGGGCCGTGGAGACGAAGCTGGACCCCGAGTTGCGCCTTGCCATGCACGCCCCGGTCAAATCCCAATGCCCCACCGGGCGTCAGACCAGACGTTAAAGGCGCTTCGCCTGCCGTGCTTCCGAAGCCCGCCGGCGCTACAGCCCCGAAAGGGTGTGGCTCTTACGAGCGCAATACTAGACGCGATTTTCGCGAACAGCCTCGACGGCCATTCCCGGCGGGACACGATAAAGCGCGTTGCCGTCGAAGTTGTGCTGGGCCCGGAACCAGAACCAGTAGAACGAGGGTTTGACGATGTGGCGGTTGCCGAGCCAGTCGAGCAGCATATGGCCCGACATGCCGATGGCCAGCCCCACACCCCAGGGCGCGGCCGCGCCCGTGCCGATGAGAAGCCACAGGAGAATCAGCCACTCGAAGCCGTGCATCACGAGATAGAGCTTCGTCAGCCGGCCCTCCTCACAGCTTTTGAAAAAATCCTCCACCCCGCCCCAGCCGCGATTGTGGATCACGTAGTCCGCCACGTGGTCGAGGTCCATGAGCACACTGGAGAAACCGGCCATGAACCCGGCCGCCACACTTCCCCCGGCGGCAGCGTAACCGGCCACGGCCAAGGGGATGGCGCTGAGGCAATGCTGATACAACTTCACTTGGGCAGGTCCTTTGCGGCCGCGCGTCCGGCTTCGGTCAGCCGGCCGCTGTAGGCCGAGATGTCGTATTGATAATAACCCTTGTCGAAGAGAGTCCGGAAAAGCCGCCAGGCCTTTCCCGGCGCAAAGCCGAGCCGCGTCGCCACCTCGCCGGGCATGACGCGATCCGGGAAGGCCGCTTCCGGCTGCGCGGCCAATGAGGCCAGAAGCCGGGCGGCGTCGGGTCCCAAGGGGTCTTTCTCTTCCATACGCTTCGCCGGGTCTTCAAATATCGGGCTCCCTGCGATGTTGCAAGTCCTCCCCTCGGAGGAGAGAGACGGATTTCGCCTCACGGGAATCCGTACTTTTCGGTTCATTCGGCTGGCTGGGGGGTGAATGAGTGAGTGAGTGGGTGGTTTGTTGATCCGTTGGTCGGTTCGCGGGTTGGCCGGGGCGGGGGCAGGACGGCCGCGCGCGGCGCATATTTGAAGAATACGCCTTCGCGTCCGCCCTGCCCCCGCCCCGGCCCTGGTCACACTTCCGTGCCCGGGAAAAATGCCCGCCCGCTACGCGAATGTCGGGATGATAACCGCTTCGTATGGAAGCAACAGCACGTTGTCCTGATCCCAACAGTAAAAACCACCAAATCTGGCGGTATGCTCCGAAAAATTCGCCCTTTCCGGAGCATTGGGCTTGAATAATTGAAAGAGCCTTTCCTCCTC
>NZ_JBLODY010000139.1:0-4420 GCF_047785625.1 Solidesulfovibrio sp. C21 | reverse complement strand
TGGTCCTCCAGGACCTCATCCGTTCCCTGGAAGCCCAAAGCGACCGGAAGAACCAGACCGCCCTGCCGGGCTAGGGACAACTTCGAAAAAAAGTTGGAAGGAAGTGCGAGAGGGGAACCCTTTTTGGGAAAAGGGTTCCCCTCTCGCGCTCTCCCCTCCCAAAAACTTCTAACGGTGACAGGCTGTTATCGTTAAAAGTCTTTTGAAGGGGGCTCGGGGGAAACTTTTCTACAGAAAAGTTTCCCCCGTCTCTTTATCTACCCGCGGCGGATTTCCTTGACCACGCCGCCCCAGCCGACCTTGTAGGTGATGCCGCGCCAGGACATGGAGCCGGTGACGAAGGTGCGGCCAAAGCACCACGCCAGCATCAAGAACGTGGCCACATAACCCCGCAGCCAAGGGAGGATGCCAATCGGGCGCGGGCACAGGCCGCGATAGGCCAGCCCCAGCCCGAGAAAATCGGCGACGTAGACCAGCGTGCCCCAGCCAACCAGTGGGCTGGTCCAGCCGAAGCACCAGCCGAGGAGAAGGAGCGCCGCGAACACAGGCGGCGCGGACAGCACGAAGACCGCCAGGATCGACACCAGCCAGCCCGGGGGGATACAGAACTTGAGGTAAAGGAGCTGGCGCGTGAGCCAGTCGTCCCAATGCGAAAGCGGCACCCCGGCCATGGGCGTCTCCAGGCAGGCGGCGGCCACGGGCCAGGCAGCCACGCCGAAGCGGTGCAGATGCGGCCCCATGGAAAAATCGTCCACGATGTTCCTGCCCCACAACTCGACCAGGCCGAACCGGTCGAAGGCCTGGCGCGAGATGGCCATGGCCCCGCCCCAGGGCTGGGTGATGGCCCGGATGGGCTGGAGCAGGTGCAGGGCCATGCAGGTGTTGGCCATGCCGATGGTGGCGGTTTTGCCGTCTCCGGGCACGATCTTGTGGAAGCCGCTGGTCATGGGCGCGTCGCCCCGGATGATCGGCGCGGCCAGATTGGTGAAAAAATGGCGGTCGGCCACATGGCTCGAATCGCAGAAAACGAAAAGCTCGGCTGTTGCCGCCGCCCGGATGCCGGCCAGGATATTGTGGTTTTTCTGGCCGCAACGGGTGGCCGGCCCGGCCACGACCATAAGCACGCGCGGATCGGCCCCGGCCACACCGGCCACCAGGGCCGCGGCCGGATCATCGGCCGAGGCCGTGACGAAAACCGCCGTGAAATCGGGGTAATCCTGGTCCAGCAGCGAGGCGACGGCCTCGCGCATGCCCGGATGGTCGCCGGTGACCGGCACGATGACCGCCAGCCGGGGACAGGTTTCGGGCATGGGTTCGGGGCCGTCGCCGCCGCGCACATGCCGGCGGCCAAGCAGGTAGAGGGCCGTCAGCACGACAAGCTGCACGGCCATGACCGTAAACGCAAACGCCGTCACGAAGCCTCCTGGAAAATACGCGTCATCCCGGCCGGTGCGGCGTTTGGGCCGCGAGCCCGGAAGCGGAAGAACCGGGCGCCCTGCCGCCGGTTTTCAGTGGCACGCGGGTCGCATCGAGCTTAAGCTTGCTGCCGCCTTTGGTGGTCAGCACGCCGCAAATGGCGTTGCCCTTGGCGTCGCCCTCGAACACGTGCCCGCTGCCGTGGACCATGTACATATGGCCGTTAAAAATCGCGCCCACCACATGGTAGACATTGGTTTCGCCGGTCATGGCGTGGACCACCACCTCGGCCTTGACGTGGTGCCCGTCCTGCTCCACGCGGGCCTGCAAATCCGAGCCGTAGAGACTGCCGCGCCACAGGCCGGCCACGTCCGCCTCCCGGGCCATGGCCGTGCCGCACAGCGCGGCGAGAAGCAGCAACGACAGGGCAAAAGTCTTCATATGGGATGCCTCCGGCGGCCAGCATAGCCCCTGGCCCCATCGGGAAAGTCCAGGGAGAGGGCTTTACCCGGCCCTATGCGCCAACACCTGCGTGAACACGGCTTCGTGGCGGCGGACCATCGTTTCCATGGAGAATTGTTCCAGCACCCGCGCCCTGGCATTTTCCCCATACTGGCGGCGCAGGTCCTCATCGGCGAGCAGCCGGGCCATGTTCGCGCCGAGCGCCTCGGGATTGCGCGGCGGACAGAGCAGCCCGGTGCGTTCGGGCTCGACCGCGTCCGGGATACCGCCGACCGCCGTGGCCGCGACAGGTATGCCCATGCTCATGGCCTCCAGGAGCACGTTTGGCAAGCCCTCGCGCACCGAGGAGAGCACGACCACCGAAGCCTGTTGGAAAAACGGCCTGGGGTCGGGCGCGGCGGGATAGGTGCGGATGGCCCCGCGCACCGGGCTGCGGGTGGCAAGGGTGCGCACCCGGGTGCGAAGCGGCCCGTCGCCGACCAGCCACAACTCGGCCCTTGGCCGCTCGGCCACCGTGCGTTCGAAGGCCGTAAGCAGCGTTTCGTGGTCCTTGTCCTCGCAGTAGCGCGCCGGACACAGCACCACCTCGCGCACCGGGCGCAAATCCTCGGGCGGCGGGACGAAATACTCCGTGTCCACCCCGTTGGGGATGCAGGCGACCTTGGCCTCGGGCCGGCCCAGGCGGACGAGCGCGTCTTTCAGCGGCGCGGCGTTGACGATGTGGTGGGCGACGCAATTTTTAAGCCAGCGCTCGTGCTGGCGCTTGATGGCGCCGCCGCCCCGGCAGGTGCCGACCACGGCGGGAAGCCGTTGCAGGCGGCCGAACACCCGGCCCCAGATGTTGGGCACGGCGGTCAGCGGCACCAGCACGTCGGGACGGTCGGTCTTGAGCTTTTTCCACAACGCGCGAAGCGAAGCGGCCGTCACCTTGGGCGAGGCGGAAAGCCAGATCAGCGGAATGCCGGCCCGGGCGGCCTGGGGCGCGAAGTCCCGGCCGGCGGCCAGCATCCAGAACTCCGGGGCGAAACGGTCGCGATCGAGGCGCGCGGCCAACTCCAAAGCCTGCCGCTGGGTGCCGCCGAAAAAGAGGTCCTGCAGCAGGAAGACGATGCGCGCCGGATGCAACGGCTCGGCCATCAATACCCCATCAGCCCGCAGCAGCGCGTGCACGACGGCATGAGGCCCTCGGTGTGCAGGCTGGCCCGGAAGCGGCGGTAGGCCTCGCTGTTCCACAACTCGGTGATGGTGTGCTCGCGCACGTTGCCGACGATGTAGTCGTGGTAGTCGCGGCAGGGAGACATGTCGCCGTTGGAATCGAGCTCCACCGCCTGGTAGATGGAGATGCACTGGTTGTAGCCGAAGGTGGACTCGTGGTTGCTGTAATATTCCCTGAGGTTGTCCAGGCCCGTGATGTTGGGGATGATGTTGACGGCGGGATTCTTGAGTCCCTTGGAACGGCGCTTGACCTCGAGGAGCTGCTTGTTGAGCGTTTCGTAGTCCTTGATGGTCCAATCGCCGACCCAACCCCAATGCAGCTTGGGCGTGAACCCGAAACGGCGGGCGAAATCCTCGTCATGGGCCTTGGCGCTTTTCTCGTCGATCCACCAGGACAGATAATAGACAAAGAGGTCGACCCGGTCCTTGTAGGCCTCGTAAATGTCGACCAGGTGATGCACGTTGGCGCTCGATATGGTGCAAAGCGCGGCCACCAGGGGCAGCTTGGTCTTGTGGGCCTTCTTGGCTTCCTTGACGGCGGCCAAGGCTTCCTGAATGACCTTGTAGTTGTCGCCGCCCCCGGCCGCAGGACGGGCGGCGTTGTGAGTCTCGGCGTCGTGCCCGTCTATGGAGACCTGGAGCAGGAAAAGCGGGGCCGCGGCCAGCCGGTCGGCGGCGGGCACGAGCTTGGTGGCGTTGGTGACGATGGAGGTGGGCATCTTCAGTTCCGTGGCCCGTTCCACGATCTCCAGCCATCCCTTGTACATGGTCGGCTCACCGCCCCAGAGGTAGACCGAGGGATGGTGGCCGTTTCTGGCCAGGTCCTCCAGCAGCGCCAGATAGCGCTCGGGCGTGACTTCCTGCTTTTTGAGCTCCTTGAGGTTCTGCCCGTGCAGAAAACCGTGGTCGCCCCACTGCCCGCAGGTATGGCAGCGCAGGTTGCACATGTCGGTGATCCGGATGGAAAGCTGCCGGATGCTGCGGGCATGGCCGGTTTCGGCGTGGGGATTGAGCGCCGAAAAGAAAATTTTCTCTTTTTCCACGGCCGCCAGACGACCGGCCATCCAGGGATAGCGGCCGACCTTGAGGGCCTGTTTGATGATGGTGTCAAGCGCGACGCTGCTGCGTTTGCTCATGAAGCCTCCAATGCCGTGACGGCGAATGTCCGCTTACGCTGAAAAGGCGTCCGGTTCAACCCTCGGGGGAGGAAGGCAAAGGAGATGCGAGAGGGGGACCCTTTTTGAAAAAAGGGTCCCCCTCTCGCGCTCTCCCCTCCCAAAAACTTTTAACGGTGACGGGCTGTTATCGGGAAGAGTCTTTGGAAAGG
>NZ_JBLODY010000138.1:0-4715 GCF_047785625.1 Solidesulfovibrio sp. C21 | reverse complement strand
GTCCGGGGGGAAACTTTTCTACAGAAAAGTTTCCCCCCGGCTCTTCACCTCTACCCCATGCACGTCTTCGCCTTGAACGCCGGGAGCGGGGTCATAGCGGGGGTGTTGGCGAGGCTGATCTCGCAGGCGCAAAACGCGCCGACCGGCAGGGGCAGAAGCGGGGTGTTGAGCTGTCGCCAGGGCGCTTTCTCGCGCCAGGTGCACTTCGGGCCGGGCAGGACCGAGGCCGTGCGCAGGCAGCGCCGGCCAAGGTTCGCGCGCACGAGCCGCCCCATGGCGCAAGGCGAAAACCAGCGGACTTCATGCAGCGGCCCCCGGCGATGCCCGCCGAAAAAACGCATGGACAGGCCGTATAGGGAACACCGATTGAGGTAGCCGACTAGGATGGCCTTTTTGGCCACCCGCCCGGCCTCGGCCAGGACCGCGCCCGGGTCGGGGCAAAATTCCAGCACGGTCAACAGCACGCAGAAATCGAACTCCTTGTCGTCAAAAGGCAGGTGGGCGGCGTCGCCGAGATGCAGATCCGCCTTGGCGCCCAGGCGCCTGCGGGCCGCCTCCAGCATGGCCGGGGCCGCGTCGAGGCCGGTCACGTCGAAGCCGGCGCTGTGCAGGACGTCGAGAAAAATACCCGTGCCGCAGCCCACCTCGAGCAGACGCTGGCCGCGACGGGGCCAGCCGGCCGTCATACGCTCGAGCAGCCGCATTTCCCGCTTGAGGGCGAACTCCCCCGTCGGGGTGGTGAACCAGGCATCGTAACGCCTGGCGGTCTCGTTGTCCCACATGGCCACGTTGGCGACGCCAAGCCCCGTCCCGGACCTCGCTTCCGGCGCGCCTGCCTCCTCGAAACGTCCGACCAACTCCGCCGATCCGGGAAAAACACGGCTTCGTCGCCGCGCGTTGCCGGAAACCGCCGTTACCAAATAGTACCAGAACCACCCGGGCTTGGCAAAAAGCCTATTGCGCCAGGCCACGAATGTCACGTCTCTTAAAATAGAAGCATCCCAGGATGTTGCCTTCAAAAGTGAGTGCCTCTTTCGTGGAAGTGCCCCGAAAAAGGCCGCCTACTGCCGGATCATCTTGTGCAGCTTGGTGCGGCCGCCGTAGTTGTGCCAGACGCTGCCGTCCTTGACGAGATAGGTGCTCGGCTCGGTGTCGCTGACCAGACGGTCGCCGTTGATCGTAAACGGCATCCAGCCCTTGTGCTCCTCCAGGGTCTTGCCGTCGCGCCAATCGTAATAGACGGCGTACTTGCCGCCCTTTTTCACGAGGCAATACTGGTAGCTGTTGGGGCGGTGGTATTCCGACGGGCGCGAGCGCAGGTAGCAGCCCATAAGCAGGGGATCGGGCTCCTTGAGCACCTTGGCATAGACCGTCGGTTCGCCGGCGAGCTCCATCTTGGAGGCCGCGCCGCCGCATCCGGCGAGCAACAGGACCATGGCCGCGACCAGAACGACACGCTGCATAAAAAGGCTCCTCAGGCAAAAAAAGGTTGGCGGGGCGTCGGCCAGACTACGACCGCGCCCCGGTTGTCGCCTCGTTGCCGAGGCACGGCGTCAACGCCTGGGACCCGGACGCCCGACCGGGCCGGGACCGACCCCGGGCCCGGGACCACGCCAGGGTCCGGGAACGGGTCCCCGAACACCCGGATACGGCCCGGGACCTCGCCAGGGCCCGGGAGCCGGCCAGGGGAAGCCGATCACGACGCCGGGGCCGGGATAGACCCCGGGGTAGCCCGGATAACCTGGATAGTACGGATAATACGGGTAGCCGGGGTAATAGGGGTAGCCAGGGTAGCCCGGATAGACCGCCACCGGCCAGCCCGGACCGGGCCCGGGTCCGGGACCCGGACGCACTGCCGGGCCGGGCCAGGGGCCCGGCCGCACGGCAACCCCCGGTCCGGGGATGGGACCGGGACGAAGGGCGGGACCGGGACGCACGACAGGGCCGGGAACGCCGATCGGACCGGGCCGCAGTGCCGGTCCGGGTCCCCCGGGCCGGGGTTGGGCCGCCGCCGTGTTCGCCGCCATCGGCAAGGCCAGGGCCAGCGCCAAAATCGACCACACGATATGCCGTTTCATGGCCGCCTCCTTGTCAGGACCAGCGTTATGAAACGATACCCATTCGGGCGACGATGACAAGAGGCACGATCGCCTTTATCGTACCGGCAAAAGGAGCGGCGATGGCGGAACAAACGGGCGCTGAGCACGGCCGGAGAGGCGCGGTGCTGCTGGCCGAGGGAGACGCGGTCGCGCGGGAAGTGTTGACGGACCTGCTCGCTTCCCGCTTCGAGGCCGTGCATACGGCGGAAAACCTTGAACAAGCCCTGGACGTGCACGCCGGCAACCCCCTGGCCATGGCCCTTGTTGCCGCACGGCTGCCCGGCGGGGCGTCTTCCCTGGCCATGGCCCTGCGCCGGGGCGATGCGAGGCTGCCTTTTTTTCTCACCGGCGCGCCCGAGGACATCCTGGCCCTTTTGACCACCGTGTCCCTGCCGGGAGTGCGTCTGGCGATTCGGCCCTTCGATCCCCTGTCCCTGGGCGCGGCCCTCGACGAAGCCCTGGAGGAGATCGCCGCCAAACGCCTGGCCGAGGAAGCCTGGGACCTGACCCGCCACCTGCTCGACGACGCGCCCCAGCCCATGGCCATACTCGGCGCGGCCAAGCTCGTCTTTTGCAACCGGGCCTTGCTGCGCTTCATGGGGCTGCAATCCTTTCACGAATTTTCCGCCCGGGGCCTTTCCCTGGAGCGTTTCCTGGCCGACGCCCCGCCGCAAGGGGGCCTTGCCGCCTGGATGCGCCGGCTGGAGGAGGACCCCCTCGACCGGGAACACCGGCTGCGCCTTGCCCATCCCGACCGACCGGGTCAGCCGGCCCATGTCTTCCAGGCCGCCGTGACGCCGCTGCCGGGCCATGATCGCCGGCTTTTGACCCTCACCGACGTGACGGAACTGGAACTGGAGCGGCGGGAGCTTTTGGACCTGGCCAACCTCGATCCCCTGACCAGGGCGATCAACCGCCGCAAACTGGCCGAGGTGCTTGCCGACGAGGCGGCCCGGGCCGATCGCTACGGCGCGCCGCTGTCCCTGGTGCTGCTGGACATCGACCACTTCAAGGCCATAAACGACACCCATGGCCACGAAGCGGGCGACACAGTGCTCGTGGAGTTGGCCGGCCGGTTGCGGGCCACGCTACGCCAGGTGGACCGGCTGGCGCGCTTCGGCGGCGAGGAGTTCGTCGTCGTGGCCCCGGGCGTGGGGCTCGAGGCGACGGCGGAACTGGCCGAACGGCTGCGGCAGGCCGTCGCGGACAAGAATTTCGCCACCGCCGGCCGGGTCACGGCCAGTTTCGGCGTGGCCGAACGCGCCCCCGGCGAGGACCCCGAACGCGCCCTGGGCCGGGCCGACAAGGCGCTGTACCGGGCCAAAAACTCCGGACGCAACAGGGTGGAGCGCGACGCGACGCCCCAAACACAGAAGTAACGGGTACCATGGACGCCACGGACAAACGCATTCTCGACATCATCCAGACCGGCTTCCCCATCGCCTCCCGGCCCTACGCCGCCATCGGCGAGGCGGTCGGGCTGACCGAGGCCGAAGCCCTGGCCCGGGTGCGGGCCCTTAAGGGCAAAGGCATCATCCGCCGCATCGGGGCCAACTTCCAGTCGGCCAAGATCGGCTTTTGCTCGACCCTGTGCGCCGCCTCGGCCCCGCCGGAAAAGCTCGACGCCTTCATCAAAGCCGTCAACGCCCATCCCGGCGTCACCCACAACTACCTGCGCCAGCACGCGCTCAATGTCTGGTTCACCATGATCGGCCCCTCGCGCGAGCATATCGCCGAAGCCCTGGCCGCCATCACCGCCGAAACGGGCATCTCCATCCTCAACCTGCCGGCCGACCGGCTCTTCAAAATCCGGGTGGATTTCGCCATGAGCGACGAGGAAAGGCCCAAAACCCCGGCCTGACCTGGACACGGCGGCAGAAGGACTTAAAGGATAATGGCCCGTTAGATTTCCCCTTGGAGGTTGCCATGCCCGATGCCATCCACGCCGTGTGTCCCAAGTGCCTCGCCGTCAACCGCGTCCTGACCGGCCGTTTGGACAGCGGGCCCGTGTGCGGCAAATGCCGCGCCCCCATCCTCGAACCGCACCCCGTCACCCTGACCGGCGGCAGTTTCGATACGTTCCTTTCCAAAAGCGACCTGCCCGTGCTGGTCGACTTCTGGGCCCCCTGGTGCGCACCCTGCCGGGCCATGGCCCCGGCCTTCGACCAGGCGGCGGCCATGCTCCATCCCCGGGTGATCCTGGCCAAATGCGACACCCAGCAGGAACTGGCCATCGCCGACCGCATGCACATTCAGGGCGTGCCCACCATGACCCTGTTCGTCGGCGGCCAGGAAAAAGCCCGCACCTCCGGCGCGCGCGGCGCGGCCGATATCGTGACCTGGGTACGGCAAAATTTGTAAAGAGGGGTTAAGAAGTTGCCGGGGGGAAACCTTTCTTGCAGAAAGGTTCTCCCCCCGGACCCCCTTTCCAAAGATTTTTAACGATTACAATATATTGTCGCCATACCAGCTGTAACCGTTAGAAGTTTTTGGGAGGGGAGAGCGCGAGAGGGGGACCCTTTTTGGAAAAAGGGTTCCCCTCTCGCACTGCTTCGCCATCTTTATCCTTCCTCCGCGTTTGCCACGGCCCTGCTGCTGGTCGCGGCCATGCTTGTG
>NZ_JBLODY010000137.1:0-4920 GCF_047785625.1 Solidesulfovibrio sp. C21 | reverse complement strand
TAGTTACAGGATGCTGCCGTCACATCACCCCTACCTGTTAAAAGTTTTGGGGAGGGGAGAGCGCGAGAGGGGAACCCTTTTTTCAAAAAGGGTTCCCCTCTCGCACTGTTCGCGCTTTCCCTTCCCCAAGGGCCTCACGCCTGGGCGGTGAGCATGGGGGCGGAGCGGGAGGCGGTGGTTTCGCCGTTTCGGGCGTAGGCCCGCAGGGCGCGGGTCTGGGCGGTGCCGGAGGTTCCCTGGTCCGACGCGGACGCGGCGTTCGTGGGGGAGGTTTCCGTCGAAACGGTCAGGCTCACGGCCACGGCGACTTGGCGGGCCAGGGCCTGTCCCTGTCCGGCGAAATCCCGTCCGCCCGTGGCTGCACCGTCCTGTGAGGCCTCGCCGGCCGAGACCGGCCCGCTGCCGACGGCGGCGGCTTCCTGGACGGGCGGCACGGCCGCGACGACCTGTCCGGCCGCGGCGCCGGTGGCCGAGGCCGCCCGAACCGGCGGATCGGGCACGACCGGAGCCTGGGCCGCGTAAAGCCCCAGTACCCCGTAGCCGCCGCTGTCCACCGCATCGATCATGGCAGTCTCCGCAAGAGGTCCGCATGAGGGACGGACCATTCCTTATCCAAGAGCCTTATCGGCCGCCCGCGCAATCTTCTTTAGCCCCGCCGCAAAAAAGCGTATGTGCCTCCCATGCCGCAATCGCGACCGGCCGTGTATGCCGTCACCCGCAAAGGAGCCGCCCTCGGCCGCCTCCTGGCCGCAAAACTTGACGCCGACCTTTTCGTCCCCGACCGCCTGGCCGACGAGGCCGGCGCTGTGGGCTATGCCGCCTTGGGCGAGCTTGTGGCCGCAAGCTTCCACGCGCGCCCGGCCCATGTGTTCGTGTGCGCCTGCGGCATTGCCGTGCGGGCCATCGCCCCGCACCTCGGCGACAAATACAGCGATCCGGCGGTCATCTGCCTGGACGACGCCGGTCGTTTCGCCATAAGCCTGCTGGCCGGGCATTACGGTGGGGCCAACGCCCTGGCCCGGGAGGCGGCCGCCTGTGTCGGGGCCGTGCCGGTGGTCACCACGGCCACGGACGCGGCCGGCGCGCCGGCCGTGGAGCTGCTGGCCCGGGAACGCGGCCTCGGCCTGGACAATCCGCAGGCCACCCGCCGCGTCAATGCCGTGCTGGCGGCCGGAGGCCCGGTGGCCGTGTTCGATCCGCTGGGGCTTTTCCCGGTGGACGATCCGGCGAAGGCCCGTTTTTTCGTCTGGGTGGCCGCGCCCGAGCCGCCCGAACCCGGAACGCCGCTGGTGGTCGTGGACTGGCGACAGGGACGACCGGCTCCGGACCGGCTTTACCTGCGGCCAAGGGTGCTGGCGGTCGGGGTGGGCTGCCGGCGGGGAACCCCGACGACCGAAATTCTGGAGCTTATCGAACGGGTGTGCCGGGAACGCGGCATTTCCCCGGCCAGCATCGGCGTCATCGCCTCCATCGAGGCCAAGCGCGACGAGGCGGGCATTCTCCAGGCCGCCGCCACGCTCGGAGCGCGAACGATTTTCTACGAAGCGGAAGAACTGGCCGCTGTGGCTGTTCCCCATCCGTCGGCCACGGTGGCGAAACACATGGGAACGGGAAGCGTATGCGAAGCGGCGGCGATACTGGCCTCGAACGGGGGCAGGCTTGTGGTCCCCAAGACGGCGACGAAACGCGCCACGGCCGCCGTGGCCGTCTGACGGTGATCGGGCTTGGCCCGGGCGACGCGGCCCTGCTCGCCCCCCTGGCGGCCGAAGCCCTCGGGACGGCCGGGATGGTGGCCGGGTATGCGACCTACATCGACCTTGTGCCGCCCGAACTGCTGGCCGGCAAGGAAGTTATGGCAACGGGCATGACCGGCGAGGTGGCCCGCTGCCGGGCGGCCCTGGAAGCGGCGGCGGCCGGCAAACGCGTGGCCCTGGTCTCGAGCGGCGACGCCGGAGTCTACGGCATGGCCGGGCTGGCCCTCGAAATGCTCGACGCCATGGGGCTGGCCGACCGGATGGATTTCGACGTGGTGCCGGGCATCCCGGCCGTTTGCGCGGCAGCGGCCCTGCTCGGCGCGCCGCTCACCCACGATTTCGCCGTGGTCAGCCTGTCGGACCTGCTCACGCCCCTGGAAGTCATCCGCCGCCGGCTGGACGCGGCCCTGGCCGCCGATTTCGTGCTGGCCCTCTACAACCCCCGCTCCCGGCGGCGCTCCGGCTACCTGGAGGAGGCGCTGGCCCTGGCCGGACGCCATCGCGATCCGCAAACGCCCGTCGGCATGGTCAAAAACGCCTTTCGTCCAGGCCAGGAAATCCGCGTGTCCCCCCTGGCCGGGGCCGACCCGGCCTTTGCCGACATGCTGACCCTGGTGGTCATCGGCAACGCCGCCACGCGCCTGGCGGCCGGGCGCATGCTCACCCCGCGCGGCTATGCCGAAAAGTACACCCTGGAGGGCTGATTTTCCTACCTTTTCGGACTGAAATCTTCCGTCTTTTCCGGGCGATGCACCTTGACAGGCTGTCGGGGCTGGTCGTACACACCCTATGTGAAAAATTATTCTTGGAAGGAGGTGTGAGGGATGAGAAAAGCGTTGTTTACGATTCTCGCTTGCATGGCGTTGGTGGGCTTCGTGGGCCTGCCCATGCTGCAAGCCGTGGAAGCTCCGGCGGACATGAAGATCAAGGCACCGGAAGGCTACGACAAAGTCACCAAGACCGAAGTGGCTTTCTCCCACAAGGGCCATGCCAAGATCGACTGCAAGATGTGCCACCACAAGGGTGAAGCCAACCAGAAGTGCTCCGCCGCCGGCTGCCACGACAGCAAGGACAGCAAGGACAAGACCAGTGAGCATTCCTTCTACAAGGCTTTTCACGACATGAAGAGCCCGCACAGCTGCATCGGCTGCCACAAGAAGGAAGCCAAGGGCCCGACCAAGTGCCCCGAGTGCCATCCGAAGGCTTAATTGTGCCTTGGCGAGGCTGGGCGCCTATCCCCCGGCCTCGCTTTCATATTTCTGACGCCGCATCAGGCCGAGGTATCCCATGCCGACCGACAAACCCCTTCCCGAAAGCGACGACGACATCATCGATCTGACCGACCTCGTCGAAGAGGGGAGCGTCGGCGACGACGCCGGTAACGACGCCCCCGTGGACATGAGCTTCGAGCAGGAGCTCGAGGACCTGTTCGGCGACGCCGAGCCGACCCCGGCCACGTCCGCACCCGCCACCGACGACGCCATGGCCGACCTCTTCGGCGACGATGACGCCAAGGCCGAAGGCGACGACCTCCTGGCCCAGTTCGATGCCGCGCCGAAGCCCGCCGCCCACACGCCCGAAGCGTCCGGCACGGACGAAGCCCCGGCGGCTCCCGAGGAAGCGGACGACGCCCTGGATCTTTCCGACATGAGCCTGTCCGCGTTCGAGCCCGAAGCGCCGCAGTCCCAGGCCGCCGACGAGGGGCCAGGGCGCGAACCGAGCATGGACGACCTGCTCGGCGACCTGCCCCCGGCCCCGGACGAAGCCCCGGCCACGACCGGCGGCCCCGATCTGGCGGAACTCGACGCCATCGAGGAAACGCCGGCCGTCGCGCCGCTTGCGGCCGCTACCGCCGGAGCCATCGATCTGGCCGCCCTGGACAAGCTCATCGACACGGCCAAGGGACCGGCCCCGGAGTCCCCGGACGAGGAAGCCGCCAAAACCGGCCGCCTGGACGCCCTGGGCGCCCGCATCGACGCCTTGGAAACCTCCACCGCCACCCTGTGCGACAAGGTCGAAGCCCTGCCCACGGCCGCCGACGGCGACGCTTTGGCCGACGCCCTGGCCGCCCGCATCGACGCCTTGGAAACCTCCACCGCCACCCTGTGCGACAAGGTCGAAGCCCTGCCCACGGCCGCCGACGGCGACGCCTTGGCCGACGCCCTGTCGGCGCGGCTGGAAGACTCCCTGTCCGAACGCCTGGATGCGATCCTGGCCGGCCAGCCACAGGCCCCGGACCACGAGAAACTCAAGGCCGAAATTCTCGAAGCCGCCGACGAAAAGGGTGGAGCGGCCCGGGATGCGCTGCTGGCCGAGGTGCGCCAGTCCCTGGCCCGGCTGGAAACCCTGACCCAGGACCAGCAGGGACAGTTCACGGATTTCACCGCCACCATGGAAACCCGGCTGGCCGAGATCACCCGCGAGCTGCCGCAGCCGGATGCCTTTGCCACCAAGGACAGCCTTGCCGCCAGCCTGGAGACGCTCGGGGAGACGCTTTCCCGCGACATCGCCGGCAAGCTCGACGAACGCCTGACCGAGTTGCGCCGGGAACTGCGCGAGACGCTCAGCACCGAGCTGGCGTCGACCCTGGACGAACGCCTGGCCGAGGCCATGGAATCGGCCAAGCAGACCGCCCGGCAAGAGGTCGAGGCTCTCGGCGGTGTGCTGACCGGCCGCATCGAGACCCTGGAATCCGAACGCCAGGACTCCGAAAAGCTCGTCGCCGCCATCACCGACGACGTGACCAGCCAGGTGCGCGACGCCCTTGCCCCTTCCCTGGCCGCTCTCGAGGCCAAGCCGGACCGCGCGGATATCGACGCGGCCCTGGCCCCCGCCCTCGAAGCCCTTGCGACCAAAGTGGACAAGGCGGAGCTTGAAGCGGCCATAAACGCCCTGCGCGAGGAACTGGCGGACGAGATCAAAAAACTCGTGCCCAAGGCCGCCGCCGACGTGATCCGCGAGGAAATCACCGCCCTGGCCAAAGAATTATTGTAGAGAGAAGAGAGAAGATGAGATGCGAGAGGGGGACCCTTTTTGAAAAAAGGGTCCCCCTCTCGCGCTCTCCCCTCCAAAAAACTTTCAACGGTTACAGGCAGGTAAAGCAAACGCCTTGTAACTATTAAAAATCTTTGGAAGGGGGGTCCGGGGGGAAACTTTTCTACAGAAA
>NZ_JBLODY010000136.1:0-4999 GCF_047785625.1 Solidesulfovibrio sp. C21 | reverse complement strand
GAATTTATTTTCTATGTTTCGTCTTTTCACCCCATTAAAAGTCTTTGGAAGGGGGGCCTGGGGGAAACCTTTCTTCAGAAAGGTTTCCCCCGCGGGGTGGTCCAGGAGGGGCAGCGCCCCTCCTGGCCGCCGGAGGCACCTCCCCTGGCTATGCCCATTCCACGGGCAGGCGGACGGTTTGGCCGGCTTTGTTGGAGAAGAGCAGGTAGCCGTTGTCGCGGCCGAAGATATAGAGGTCGCGGGTCACGGCCACGTCTTGTTTGCAGTAGGTGATGATCTCGTCCATGCGGCCTTCCTTCCACCAGGCCAGGGCTTCCAGGCCCGAGGCGGATTTCCGGGCGCCGAGGGTGGCCTTGGCCAGCCCGTCCAGGGACAGGCGGTAGCCCAGGCGGTCGTGGACTTTTTCCAGGATGTCCAGGGTCGGCAGGGCGTGGTGGTCGAAGTGCGACGCGCCGGCGAGGACTTTGTAGTCGAAGCGGTTGATGTTGAAGCCGACCACAAGGTTGCACTGGGTCAGGGCTTCGTAGAGGGCGGGGAGTTCCTCCTGGCGGTAGACCAGGAAGTCGTCCAGGGACGAGTCGTAGAGCACGGCCACGGAGATGCCCATTTTGTAGGCATTGCCCCAACCGCCGACTTCGGCGGCGGAGCGGCGCGTTTCCACGTCGAGGACGCCGAAGCGCCCGGGCGGGGCCTGTTTGACCAGGGCGGGGCCGGAGCCGGGTTCCTGGTTGTTGTTGGAGTGTTGTTGTTCGTTGTACTCGGGGCGGCAATCGCCTTTCTCGGGCATTTTTCCGGACATGAGCAGCTCCAGGAGGAAACGGCAGGCAACCTTGTCGATGGGGCGGTTGCCGGAACCGCATTTGGGGGAATGCACGCAGGAGGGACAGCCGGTCTCGCAGGGGCAACCGGCCACCGTGGCCAGGGTGCGTGAAAGGGCTTCCTCGGCCTTGGCGAAGGCCATGCGGGTGAGGCCCACGCCGCCGGGCGCGCCGTCGTAGATGAACACGCAGGCCCGGCCGACTTGCGGATGCAGGGGAATGGAGATGCCGCCGAGGTCGTTGCGGTCGGTGAGGACCAAAAGCGGCAGGATGCCGATCATGGCGTGCTCCATGGCGTGGATGGCGCCCATGAAGTGAAAGAGGCGCCGGTCGAGTTCGTCCTGGACGTCCTTGGGGATGACCCACCACAGGCCTTCGGTTTCGAAGACCATGGGCGGTAGGTCCAGCGGCACGATGGACAGGAGCTGGCCGCCGCGATTGGCCCGGCGCTCGTAGCCGGTGATGGTCTCCGTGACCTTGAGGCGGCCGAGAAATACCGGCACGCCGTTGACCGTCTTTTCGCCGGAGACTTCCAGGATTTCCGTCATCTTCTGGCCCCGGGCCCGGGTGTGGTAGTCGGCCTTGCCCGGCGCGACCCTGACACGGCGCTCGGCAATGTCGAGCGATTCCACCTGGTAGGAGACGCCCCGGTGGATGTAGACCGCGCCGGGATGGGTTTCCCGGTAGGCGCGTTGTTCGTCGATCTGGCCGATGACCGCGCCGCTTGTGGTCTCGATGGTGAACTGGCCGCCCGAGCCGCGCAGGTTGACGTCGCGGTGGGGGCGTTTCCTGGCGGCGAAGAGGCGTTTGCCTTCGCGGTCGCGCAGCAGCAGTCCTTTCCCTTCCAGCCGGCTGACTTCCCGGGCCATGACCGGCGGGGCGATGAATGGTTCGCCCACGGTGAGCGGCAGTTCGGCGGCGGCGCATTCCAGGTGCTTGGCCGCGATGACCGGATTGTCGGGATTGATGACGGCCGATTCCGGCGGGCGCTCGAAGAAATCCGCCGGGTGGCGCATGAAATACTGGTCCAGGGCGTCCTCGCCGGCAATGAGCGCCACGGCCGATTCCCGAAGCGCCCGGCCGACACGTCCGCCGCGCTGCCATGCGGACATGACCGAACCGGGATAGCCGCACAGCACGCACAGATCGAGGCCGCCGATGTCGATGCCGAGTTCCAGGGCCGAGGTGGACACGACCCCCAACAGCTTGCCCGAGGCCATGGACGCCTCGATGGCCCGGCGTTCCTCGGGCAGAAATCCCGAGCGGTAGGCCGAGACCCGCGAGGCGTATGGGCCGGCCCGTTCGGAGATCCACAGGCTTATGAGCTCGGTCATGCGGCGCGATTGGGTGTAGACGATGGTGCGCAGGCCGCGCCGCAGCGCCGCGGCCAGCAGCATGACGGCCGTGGTGGAGGCGGACTGCTCGGGGTTGATGAAAAGGAAATGGCGCGGGCCGGTGGGCGCGCCCGAGGCGGTGATCGTTTCCACCGGCAGTCCGGTGAGGCTGGCCGCCAGTTCGCCGGGGTTGCCGATGGTGGCCGAGGAGAAGACAAAGGCCGGTCGCGCCCCGAATCGGGCGCAGACGCGCAGGAGCCGGCGGAACACGTGGGCCATGTGCGAACCCATCACCCCCCGATAGGTGTGCATCTCGTCGACCACCACGTGGGTGAGCCCGGCGAAGACGGTGCTCCAGGCCTCGTGGCCGGGGAGTAGCGACAGGTGGAGCATCTCGGGGTTGGTGATGAGGATCTGGGGCGGATTGTCGCGGATCTTGCGCCGGAAATGGGACGTGGTGTCGCCGTCGAAGATGGCGGCGCTGGGGCGGCTCGAGGCCGGCAGCGCCGCCGTCAGTTCGTTTATGGCCTTGAGTTGGTCCTGGGCCAGGGCTTTCAAGGGATAGAGGAAGATGGCCCGGGAATCGGGGTTTTGGGCGATCTCCTCCAGCACCGGCAGCAGGTAGGTCATGGTCTTGCCGCTGGCGGTCGGGGTGGCCACGGCCACGTGGCGTCCGGCCCGGGCCAGATCCACGGCGGCGGCCTGGTGGCTGTAGAGATGGGAGATGCCGCGCCCGGCCAACATGGCGGCCACGGGCCGGGAAAAGGGGCGCACCGGGTCGGCGTAGGCGGCCTGGGCCGCCGGAAAGACGCGGTGGCACACGACCTGGTTGCCCAGGCGCTTTGAAGCGAGCAGGGCGGCCACGTAGGCGGCGACGTCGCCGGGGGCGGCATCGGGCCGGGGCGGTGGCGCGTTGGGGTATGGGGTATTGGCGTCGGGGAGCGGCATGATCGTGGGGCGGCTATGCCCACGACCGTCATGGGGCAAAATCCGGTTTTTCGCAAGGCGGCGGATCAGGCGTATTGTCGGGGCGCAGGCTTTCTTGTAACGGTGTTTCGTAGCAAACTCGGAAATCCGCCGACGCAACGGGCTGGTCGTCCCGGGCGAAGGCTGTTTTGGGAAGGCAACCCCCTATGCGGCTGCGACGAATGCTCGGCCTTGATGGTCTTCGCGGACAACTGCGCTTCTACACGCTGCTTTTGGTAGTGCTGCCACTTCTTTTTGCCACACTCTGTTTCTCGTTGTTCCAGCGCGGCAATGTCGTGGAGCGCGAACAACAGCATCTCGTGCACGGGTTGCAACAAGAATGTAATGTTGTACGTACCTGGATCGATGAGCGTGTCGACGATGCGGAATATTTTGCCCGAACCGCTGCGAGCATGTACAGCGATAATCAAGATATATCTGAAAACTACAAAATTTATGTCAAGACACATGAATATGTGAAACACATATTTTATATCGGGCCAGACGGAATTATTCTTGCTTCGAATATTGACACCAAGGGCGCCTCCCTTGGCGACCGTGCCTATTTCAAAGATGGCCGGGAAGGGCGACCCGCCTTGGAACTGATTCCGGTCGGCCGCCTGACAGGCAATCCGGCCTGCGTGTTCAGCGTGCCCATCACCGCGAAGGACGGAGGCTTCGGCGGGGTGCTGGCCATCTCGGTGCATCTCAAATCCCTGGACCGCTGGTTGCGCGAGAATGTCGCCTATTCCGGCAGCCCGGTCATCCTGTGCGATACCGAGGGCCGTATCCTGGCCCCGACGACGGTGGTGGCGGCCGCGGGCGGCCCGGGCAAGGCGCGGGTTTCGCCGGAGCTGCTCGCCTGCGGGGAAAAGGGCGGGGTGTATGCGGGCCCGGACGGGCGCGAAATGCTCGGGGCGGCGATTTCCCTTGGCCGCGACGGCTGGCGGCTGGTCAGCGACATGCCCGTGTCGGACGTGCTGGCCGGCTACCGGCGGCAAATGCGCTGGGTGGTTTTCGGGGCGCTGGCCACGGTGGTCTTGGTGCTGCCGCTGGTGCTGCGCCTGTCCCGCAAGATCGAGCGGCCGCTGACGGCCCTGGCCGCCTATGCCCGGGAGCTGCGGGACACGCGCTACGCGGCCGTCTGCCCGATTGTCCGTTCCGACCGCCTGCCCCGCGAAGTGGCCGAACTGCATGAGGCCTTTTGCGCCATGGCCGGCGAGGTGCGTGGGCATATCGAGGAGGCCGAGCGCCTGAGCATCCTGGACGCGCTGACCGGCCTTTACAACCGGCGATTCCTCTTTTCCGGCGGGATCAAGCTGCTGGCTGCGTCCCAACGATCGGGACGGCCGTGTTCGTGCCTGATGCTCGACGTGGACCATTTCAAGGCGGTCAACGACACCCACGGGCACACCGCCGGAGACCAGGTGCTGGCCCACCTGGGGCGGGTGCTTTCGGGCTGTGTGCGCAAATCCGATCTCGTGGCGCGCTATGGCGGGGAAGAGTTCGCCGTGCTCCTGACGGGTGCCGACGCCGCCCAGGCGGCGCTTCTGGCCGAGCGCTTCCGCCATGCCCTGTCCGGCGCGCCGTGCATGGTCGAAAATCGCGTCCTGGTCGTGACCGTGAGCATCGGCGTGGCCGCCTTGCGGGACCAGGTGGAATACGGCGAAACGCCCCTGGACGATCTTCTGGCCCGGGCCGACAAGGCGCTCTACGCCGCCAAGGCCGCCGGCCGCAATTGCGTGAAGGTGGATACGATCGGGTGAGGGCGGAGAAGAGAGAAGGAAGTGCGAGAGGGGGACCCTTTTTGAAAAAAGGGTCCCCCTCTCGCGCTCTCCCCTCCCAAAAACTTCTAACGGTTACAGCTGGTATGGCGATAAT
>NZ_JBLODY010000135.1:0-5003 GCF_047785625.1 Solidesulfovibrio sp. C21 | reverse complement strand
AGAAAAGGGTTCCCCCCGGACCCCCTTCCCAAAAGACTTTTACTAAAAGTTAACTGCTTAACATTTATCCAGTTATAAATTCACCCATTATAAACTTTAGGAAGGGGAGAGCGCGAGAGGGGAGAACCCTTTTTAAAGGGTTTCCCCTCTCGCATCCTCCTTCCCCTTCATAAGGATCTCCACATGCGTGATGACGATGTGGCGGGGTTTCTGGCCATCAGCCGGGAGGTGTTCGCGCCGGTCTATCCCTATTATGCCGCGCGCTTCGTTCGGGAATCGGGCCTGAGCGGCGGTCGTTGCCTCGACCTCGGCTGTGGTGGCGGGGACCTGGGGCTGGCCGTGCTCGGGCTGGGGCCGTTCGAGGCGATCCTGTACGACAAACTGCCGGCCATGTTGGTCGCGGCCCGGGACAACGCGACCGGACGCGGCATGGCCGACCGGACGCGGGCGCTGCTCGGCGATGTGGCCGCGCTGCCGCTGGCCGACGGGTGTGTGGATCTGGTCGTCAGCCGGGGCTCGGTGATGTTCTGGGACGACCTGCCCAGGGCATTCCGGGAGGTGCGGCGGGTGCTCACGCCGCAAGGGCGGGCCTACCTCGGCGGCGGACTCGGGGCGCCGGCCATGCGCGAGGCCATCTGCAAACAAATGGCCGGACGCCATCCGGCCTGGGCCAACGGCGTGCCGCCGCACCGGCCCGGCACCGACCCGGATACCCATGCCCGGATGCTGCGCGCCGCCGGCATCGACGACTTCGTCATCGAGCCCGACGACACCGGCCACTGGCTCAGCTTCGGTAAGTAAGGGTGGAGGAGGGAAAGAGCTGGGGGGGAACCTTTCTGAAGAAAGGTTCCCCCCGGCCCCCCCTCCAAAGACTTTTAATAGAATAAAATTAAGTAGATCGAACTAATCCAGCTATAAGGTTTAGGAAGGGGAGAGCGCGAGAGGGGAGAACCCTTTGCAAAAGGGTTTCCCCTCTCGCACTTTTCTTCATCTCCTCCTTCCTAACTTATCTTCTTCGGCGACCACGCCGAGCCTGTCCACGCCGGCGGCTTTGACCACGCCCATGACCGCAACCACGGTGCCGTAGGGCACGGCCTTGTCGGCCCGGAGAAAGAGTTGTTTTTTCTGGGCGCTCACGAGCTGTCGCACCTGACCTTCCAGGTCGCCGAGTTCCACCTGGTATTTGTCGAGGTAGAGGCTTCCGTCGGCCTTGATGGTCAGGACCACGCTTTCGTTTTCCTTGGGCAGCACGGAAACCGCGCGGGTCTGGGGCAGGTCGACCTGCAGTCCCTGGGTCATCATGGGCGCGGTGACCATGAAGATGATGAGCAGCACCAGCATCACGTCCACGAAGGGTGTGACGTTGACTTCGCCGAGGAATTTTCCCGAACCGCCCGCCATCATGGCTACGCCCCTCCGACGGCGTTTTGCGCGGCTTCCTCCTGCGACGTCGGGATGGGGGCCCAGCGCACCTCGCGCTGGATGCGATTGAGGAATGCGCCGGCGAAATTGACCAGCTCGCGTTCGATGGTCTGCATGTAGCCGAGGAAGAAGTTGTAGGCGATGACAGCCGGGATGGCCACGGCCAAGCCGATGGCCGTGGCGATGAGCGCCTCGGAGATGCCCGGGGCCACGGCGGCCAGGGCGGCGGACTGCATGAGGCCTATGGAATGAAACGAGTTCATGATGCCCCAGACCGTGCCGAAAAGGCCGATAAAGGGCGTGGCGTTGGCGCAGGTGGCCAGGAAGGGCAGTGTCTTCGACAGGTTGCCGAGTTCCTCGGTCACGCCCTGGCGCAGCACGCGGCGGATGTTGTCCATGGTCACGCGGCCTTTTTCGACCGGTGGCATGGGGGCCTCTTCCATGCGCACGAGTTCGGCGAAGGCGAGGCGACCCACGTGAAAGGACGGCGACGCGCGGGACTCGCCGAGTTCCTGCATGGCCGTGCGCAGGCTCTCGGCCTTTTGGAAGCGGGCGTAATCCCGGGCCGCCTCCCGTTTGGCCCTGGTCAGGGTGAAGATTTTGACCAGGATGATACTCCAGCAGCCGACGGACATGGCCGCCAGGACACTTAAGACGAACAGCACCGTCGGCGTGGCGTTGGCCAACATGCCCAGAAAACTGGTATGCGGCGTCAGTCCATTCATAGGCTTCTCCCTGAAAAATGTGTGATGCGGTATTGGCGCGTCTCTTGTCAGAGAGCGAAAACGGCCATGCACATTTCGTCATCCTCCAATGCGTTTGAAGAACAACGACTCTATAGCAATATGAGGGAGTGGTCGGATATCGTCAAGTGACACGGTTTTACCAAAAATAATGCTTCCATATATCGTGACAATAAACAGGCAATATCGGTCATAGTTATGTGAGCTGCCATTCCAGTACCCCAACCAATACAAACATGTTCCATGCAAATCCTTTCACGCGGTGCGATTAAAGAAACGTGATCGGCCGGGCTTGTTGTGACGTGTGTCCTGGCCGCAGGTTAGGGCAAGGCAGGAGAACGGGCAGGACGGCGGTATGGGCTTCCTCGGAAGGGCTCGGGAGGGTCATAAGCGGCATGGCAATCATAAGCCACTTGGCGTTCGGGGGTATCTCCAGTAAGGGCAGGGTTGCGTTTGCGACGGTTGTGCGGCCGGTATCGACAGCGCCTGTCTGGAGCGCCACCCCCGACAGGCCCTCACGGTTTTTTTTTCTGGCTGAGTCGCCGGGGCCATTACGCGCACTCATTTTGTTTTTTTGGGAGGTACAGGCATGCACGGCGGTGGCGTTTTAAACAGCAAACATGAAAAGCTGCTTTGTTTCTTTGTTGTTGCGTGCTTTTGTGTCATGTTTGCTATCTTTTTAAATTACTGCATCATATTCATAATATCGGTGCCACTTGATTATGATGCTGGGTATAACGCTTCGATAGCAAAAAATATTGCGAATGGACTTGGGTATGTTTCTTCTTACCATAATCTAATTATGTTTAATAGGCAGGTGACGACTGGGCCTGTCATGATATTTCCTCTTGCATTTGCGATAAGAATACTTGGGAATTTATATTATTTGCCAGGGCTGTTCGCGCTATGTTTGAATATGTTCCTTTTGTCCATGATCATAATTGTGCGATACAAAATGATTGGGTGGAAAGCGAATGGCGTCGATACAATATTGGATATTTTTTTCTTTGTTTTATTTATCTTGTTTTCTGCGCTCCCCAATTATTGGTGTGTGTTTCTCGGTGAAACGCCAGCGACGCTTTGTCTGATTTTGGGGTTGTTGCTGTATTATTTGGATACCGATAAAAAAGCTATCCTTTTTTTGTCGGGTTTGGCTTTGGGCCTGGCTGTCATGATAAAAATGATCGTCATTCTCCCGCTCGTTGTTTTTATTGGCTTCGAATGCTTGACTGGATTGCGTACCACAAGGGGGAGTCGGGATGTCTTGGCCTCCATCCGTGCATTCATTAAGAAGAATGATCCTTTTTTTGTGGCGTTGGTTGCTCCTTGTATTTTTTTTGAAATTTATAAAATTTGGGCTTTAAAGTCATTTGTTAAATATAGTATTTTGAAAAAATATGAATTGTTTTTCTTCTTAAACAAATCTGGGACATCTGATTTTTCATTTATTAAATTGGTTGGAAATATAAAAGATCAACTTTTATTATTGTCAAGCAATTCGCTGAGTTTGATTTTTGTTTTTTTTCTTTTGGGGAGTTTCACGTTTGCAATATTCAATTTCAGAAGATACTGCGATAAAAACAGACTTGCGTCCTCGATGTTGACAATGTCTTTTGCGTTTCTTGTGTGGTGGGTCATTGGTGATAAAAAATATATTTGGATACGTCATTATTATGTAGGCCAAGTTCTGTTGATTGTTGGCTTGTATCTATTTATTAATACACTGGAAATACGTCACAAATTTTTGATTGCTACGTTGTTTCTGCTGATGACGTTATCCTTGACAAGGTATTCTCTTCTTGGCTTTATCCAGTCCGCGCAGACTTATGCTAAAATTCAAGAAACATATGATGCTGTTCATTTTGTAGATACGCATCGAGATTATACGTTTATTGCCACTGGATGGTGGGTGCCTCGTGAAATCGAGTACTTATCTGATAGGTATTTGGTGTTTAAAGATGCGATACCGATGCTTTCTGGTTTGCCGTATGGCAACTACTACTTGGTGCGGAATAAAAAAGTGTGGAATTGGGATAAGGATAGATTATTTTATAAGATAGCCTCGTTGTGCGATAAAAAAATCGTTTTTGAAAATGATCTTTATATAATCTCTCAATGTGATCATATAGGTAGAAGAGGGCAGTAGCTGCCCTATGCAGTGGATGCCATTCGTATAGTTTTTATATGGAAATATCGTATGGAAAAAATTTGTATCGTAGCGCCTGTCTATAATGAAGAAGCCAGCATAGAAGCATTCGTTGAGGAATGGCATGCTGTCGTTGCCCGCATTTCTGAGGAAAGTCGGCTGCTCGTGGTCAATGATGGCTCAACGGACGCGACGTTGCCTCTCCTTGATGAATTGTCGCAGCACTATACCCAGCTTGTCGTGGCAGACAAACCAAATGCGGGGCACGGCCCCGCCATCCATTATGGGTACGAAAAAGCCTTGGAAGCTGGTGCGGACTATATTTTCCAGACGGACTCCGACCGCCAGACCTCTCCCCGGGATTTTCAGCCATTCTGGGAAGCCAGGGATCGTTTCGACGCTTGCATCGGCGTGCGCGTTGGCCGCCAGGACGGTTTGGCGCGCAGAAGCGTCGCCGCCGTTTTGCGTCTGACGCTTTTTGCTGTGTTCGGACTCTCCATCCCTGATGCGAATACACCATTTCGACTGCTGCGGCGAACGGTGCTGCAAGATGCCCTTGCGTTGATCCGTAAGCGCTCAATAAGGCGCATCTTGTCAGGGCAATCGGAAGGCGGCAGAAGTTTTAGGCAGGAATAATCAGGCGTTTGGGATCGATGTACTGTGGCAGGAGGGCCTTGCGCTGGGCGTCGGAA
>NZ_JBLODY010000134.1:0-5315 GCF_047785625.1 Solidesulfovibrio sp. C21 | reverse complement strand
CGGCGTTTTTCAAATGGCGGGAATCCGAAAACTACCGAATCGGTACTTGGCGCTTCGGGCGCGAATAGGAAACGGGCGGTTAGACTGCGTCAGCCGGCTTGACTTCGGGCCACATAGGAAAGACTTTTAACGATAACAGTCTGTCACCGTTAGAAGTTTTTGGGAGAGGAGAGCGCGAGAGGGGGACCCTTTTTCCAAAAAGGGTCCCCCTCTCGCACATTCCTCACTCCCCCCAAAAATGCTTCGCGACCAGGAACTTGAAGATACTGCAAAAGGGAAAGCGTTCCTGGCCGCGGGAGGTGAAGGCGCCCGAGGCATTGAGAAAGGCGACGTCGAGCCATCCGTGCGCGCTTTGCTCGAGCGCCGCGATTTGGCGCGTCAGGGACGCCTCCCCGGCGGCAGCGGCATGCCAGGGGCCGGCCAGCTGCATGGCGCTCAAGAAGAGCAAAAGGGCCAGGGGGCGTGTCGCGCGCAGAACTGGACACCTCGCAACGTGTCTGCGGAGGGTTATTTGCCGGAGAGTTCCTGCAAGGCCTGCGTCACGGTCTGGCCGCTTGGCAGGGTGGCAGTGGGATTCTTGGCGGCTAGGATCTGCAGCGCATTGATCGCTCCGGCCTTGTCATGTTTGTCGTGTTCCAGAACCACGCTCTTATTGTAATACGCGATCACGTGGGCCGGGTTCAATGCGATGGCCTTGTCGAAACAGACCAGGGCTTTGTCGAACTGGCTGCTATCCCGGTACATGACGCCCTGGTCGGTCAGCACGTCAGGCTGGCGCGGATCGAGGGTCAGGGATTTCTCGTAGGCGGCAATGGCCTTATCGGACTGGTGGGAGTCGAAATACAGGTTGCCCAGCTGGGTCCAGGCGGCGGTGTTGGCCGGTTCGAGCTGGGTCTGTTTTTCGATGGCCTTGATGCGGTCGGCCATGGCGGTGTCCATGGCGGGCTGGGTCGGGGCCTGCGCCGGGGCCTGGGCCACGCCGGGAGCGGTCGATTGGCGTCCCATCATACCGTGGGCGGTAAAGCCCAGGTAAAAACCCACCAGAAGGGCCAGGCAGCCGCCGAGGATAGCGGCGGTACGGCTGACAGTGGCCGGTGATTGCTTTTTCTCTTCGCTCATGAGGTTCTCCTTGCGACGTTTCGCCACGTGGGCCGGTGTCTAGCAATGTCGGGACCAAATGTCACCGCATGAAAAAGCCCGAAGCGGCGGGAAGCCGCTTCGGGTTACGCGGAGACGGAAGGAGGGATGTCTGCGCTTTATGGAAACAACGCTTCAGGCGCTGCCGGAAGCGTTGATGACGCATTTGGGCTCACGATTCGACGGCGTGCTTGAGGCGTTCGAATTCTTCCTCGGAGATGCTGCCCTCGGCCAGGCGGACGCGAAGGATCCGCAGGGCGTCATCGCGGTCGGCCCGGGCGTTTCGCCGGGGATGCGGATCGGGAAGCAGGGCCCGGATGACCCAGATTCCCGCGATCACGATCACCGCCAGGACGATCAGCCCGAAAAAGGGAAAACCGCTTCCGGAGAATGAAAACGGGTATGAATTGAAACAGCCCCACATAGTGTCGCCTGCATACGCTGTTGTCGCGTCAGGGGGCCGGTTGGATACCGACCCCCTGGTCATACGCTCGTTTTAGAAGCCGCCGCCGCAGGGGCCGTAGCCGCCGTTGCCGCGATGGTGGAAGCCGCCCATGCCGCCGCGTCCGCCCCAGCCCATCGGGCCGTTGCCCATGGGGCCGATTTCCTTGGTGACCTGGATGCGGAAGGCCGTGCGGGCGGACAAAAGCTTGCCCTGCATGTCGCCGATTTCCTTGGTCAGGGCGTCGATCTTGGTCTGGTCGGGATTCTGGGCCACGGCCAGGGCGTTAAGCTCGGCCCGCTTGACGCCGAGGTCGGCGCGCAACTGGGCGGTCTTGGCCGCGTAGTCGTCATGAAGCTTCTGGAAGGCGGCCTGCTTTTCCGGAGTCAGCTGGGTCATGAAGCCGCCGCCGTAACCCGGACAGTCCGCGGGGCCGTTACCGCCGCCTCTGACGCCGGCGGGGCCGCCGGGGCGGGCCATGGCCAGGGAAGCGGAAAGGGCCAGGGTGGCCAGAGCGGTCAGGACGATGCCGAATTTCTTGCCGTTCATGTCGTAATCCTCCGTATAACGTTGGTGCGCGAAAGTTTTTTCCGCTTTGCCGGCGTGTTGTCGGCCGTAGGTCGCGGCGTTTGCACGAAGGAGAGCATGGACCGTGCCATACTATAATATTTAATAAAACAAGTATGTTATAGAGAATGGCGAGCAGGGGACACCGTCAGGCTGGATAAAACGCGCACAGTCGGGGCTGGGAAAAGGCAGCCCTCTGTATATTTTAAATACAGGGCCAATCGATACGAGCACTATTAAAAAATCATATAAAATTAAATGGATGATGGCTTTCACCCGTTCTTGTATCAGGGCTATCAGGCTCGTTTGGTGAGAAACTATCCACTGCGTTGCGCGAGCCCTCCCTGTCCAAGGCGGCCTCGGCCCAGGGATCGGGTTCCTCGGGCATGGTTTCGGAAGGCCGGGACAGCAGCGGCTGGTCGAACATGGCCCGCCCGGCGCTCTCCCGGCCGAGCCGCCAGCCGACAAGCAGAAACAACAGGGCGAGACCCGCCTGGACCAACATGGCAAAAGTGAAATCCTGTTCCATCATGGCATCTCCTGTCCGTCCTGGACGGCGGTCACGGCGTCGATGATCCGGGCCGCCGGCCGCATTTCCGTTTTTCCGCCCCCCGGGGCCAAGGGCCGGGCCATGCAGGCATGGCAGGCCTCGTCATAGATGTGATCCTCGCCGGTGGTGTCGATGTCCTCCACATTGCGCCGGTCCGTGACCAGAAGCGGGATGGTGCGGATGAAGTGCTCGCACACGTCGTAGACCTGGAGCATGGGCGGCCCGTGGTCGCGGGGCCGCAGCCGTTCGTGGAACTGGCGGATCTTGGCCGTGCGCGAGGGATCGCCCGGGGCCAGGAAGATTCCCGCCGCGGCAAAGACCTCGGCCGTGCTCGGCCCCTGGCCGCCGCCGCGATAGTCGGGCTTTTTGGCGAAACAGTCCGGTCCGGCCAGCCGGGTGATGGAGCGCCCGGCGATGCCGTGGCGTGTTTCCCGTTCGCAAATGCCGTCGGCGATGCGCGAATCGGTCAGGCGCAGGCCCTGGTTGGGCGAGCCGTTGGTGCTGTACCATTCGGCGAAGCGGAAAAGCCTCCCCTCCCCGTCCACCCACCACCAGCCCACGGAAAAAGGCGCGCCGTAGCCCCAGTCGAAGGTCATGAAAAGCGGGGCCGTCTCCGGCACGGGCCTGGGTTTGACCACATGCAGCCGGCGGGAAAAGGCAAAGGCCTGGCCCATGAACACGTCCCAGTCGCCGTCGCGGTAGGCCGTGCGATACGGTTCGGGCAGGGCGTCAAGGCGCTTGGCATAGCCTGGGTCACGGGCGAGGAGGATGGGGTTGTCGGCAAGCCGCCCGGGAATGTGGCAGCGCAGCATGCCCCCCTCATCGTCCGGGGCGCGCCGTGGCACCATGGGCGGGGCAAAGTCCACGAACCGGGCCTTGACGAAGGCGTGGCCCAGGCCGCCGGGATTGGACGCGCACACGATGCCCGGAATCTTGTGGCGCAGGCCGGGCGGCACATCGAGGGTGCAGCGTAACCGGCCGCGCAGGTAGTCGTACATGAATTCGGTGAAATGGGTCAGTTCGTCGATGAGCAGCAGATGGATCTCCGCCCCCTGGTAGGCGAACACGTCGGCTTCGCGGTGGCAGCTGCAAAAAAACAGGATCGAACCGTTCATGAATTCAAAGCGATGCTTGGCGGCCCGGAACGTTCCGATGCCCTTGGGAAACTGGGACAGCGCCGGCAGGATGTGGTTGTGCTCCAGTTCGGGTTGCGTGCGCCGGAAAAGGTAGGCGCGAAGGCCCGATACCCGCAGGCAGGCCAGCAGCGCCTCGAAGCGCAGGGCATGGCTTTTGCCTGGACCAGCCGCGCCGCCGAAAAGAATTTCATTGGCCGGGCAGGCGTGCAGGGCGGCCTGACGCGGCTGGGGCCGGTAATCGATGACGACGCGATCGCCATGGTGCGCGGGATTTGTCGATATATCGTCAAAATGTTGCAATACAGCGCTCCCGGGGTTTGGATATAGAGCGAACAGGCCGCAATCACAGAGGTTTTTTTCTGGCATGCTTTGGGCAGGAGCCTGGGCGGACAACAGGTCCCGGACCTGGAGGTATCGGTCATGGCAAAGGTTTGGCCCAAGCGGCTGCTGGTATTGGCTCTGGTGCTGGCGATCGCCGTCTGCGTCGGGGCGGCGGCATCGGCCGGCCGGCGCGGATCGGGGCTTGGCGCTTATGCCCGGGTGCTTAGGGCGGCGGAGACCGCCGCGCAGCCCGTTCCCGATCCGGTGGCCGACTGCCTGATGGCCGCCCGGCTGCTCCATGCCGCAAGCGACAACGGGGCAACCCTGGACGCGACGGATTTCGAGGCGTTGCGGGCCTACTGCCGCTCGCGCGTGCAGGGCGCGGCGGCCAAAGCGCATGCGGTTTGCAAGGAGGGGGAACGAGGGGAAAATCTTTGAAAAGGGAGAGAGCCCCTTTCCGCGCGTTCTCCTGCCCAACCGTATGGCTTGGTGTCGGATGCGGCGCTGCCTCGACGGTCCTTCCAGCGCGTTTTGGAGGCAGGAGGCGTCAAGCCTCCTCGGAGGCGTCGGGCAGAGGATCGGGCGGCGGCACGCAGGTGACCACGGTGACGGGACGCGCGCCCGAGGCTTCTTCGGCGGCTTCGCGCCCGCCCAGGTGCCGGGCCAGGGCGGCCAGGGCCTGGGTTTTGCCGTGGAGCTTGATGCGCAGCCCCTTGCCCGACTTGCCGGCGCTCTCCACGATTTCGGACACGCAGGCGGTCTGCTGCGGCGTCAGCTCCCGGGAGGCCTTCAGCGTCACGCCGCCGGCGTCCCAGTCCACGAATTCCCTGATGTCGGCAAAGGCGATGCGGGCCAGTTCCAGCACCACCCGGTCCTGGGTGATGCCGAGGCGTTTGCCGCGCTCTTTCATGGCTTCCTCGATGGCGGCGCGGACGTGGGGCAGGTTTTTGATTCGGTTTCCGGTCACTTTGGCGCATTTTGCGCCGTAGCCGGCCCGTACCGCCGCTGCCGCCGGACGCAGGTCGACCAGATATTCCTCGACGAAGCGGCGTTGCCGGTCCGTCAGGCGGGTTTCCCGCCCGGATTTGCTCATGACCGCTCTCCTTCAGGTTGACGGGGCGGGGAGGGGGTGTGGCGGACGCGAAGGCGCATATTTGAAGAA
>NZ_JBLODY010000133.1:0-5383 GCF_047785625.1 Solidesulfovibrio sp. C21 | reverse complement strand
CCCTGTAACCGTTAGAAGTCTTTGGGAAGGGGGTCCGGGGGAAACCCTTTCTTCAGAAAGGGTTTCCCCCGGCGCCTTTTCACCCTCTCACAAATTCGGTCGAGCGCGGACGGTGCGGATGGCTTCGCGCAGCCGCAGGCGGATGGCGTTGTCGGTGACGGGCTCGTTGATGACCAGGGTTACGGACTGGGTGTAGCGGGCCGGGAGCAGGTTGAGCGCCAGGGCGTAGATGTCCTCGATATTGGTCCGGGTGGGGCGGCAATCGGGGAATTCGGCCAACACCTCGGGCAGGAGGTCGATGACCCGTTCCTCGTTCTTGTTGCGGATGGAATGGAAATCGATGCCCAGCGCAACGTAGTCCATGCCGCCCCCCTTCAAGTACAGTTTTCTTTTTCTGTACCTGCCCTAGCGGATATTGCAACTGGTTTTGCCGGGCATGTGGGCAACATGCCAGCGCCAGGCCGTCTCCACGATGGCTTCCAGGTTCATATATTTGGGCTGCCAGCCGAGCTCGCGGATGATCGCCCCGGAATCGGCATAGAGCCCCGGCGAGTCCCCGGCCCGGCGCGGCCCTTCCACCATCGGAACGGGCTTGCCCGACACCTTCTCCACGGCCCGGATCACCTCGCGCACGGAATTGCCCGTGCCGGTGCCCAGGTTGAAGACAGCGCTTTTCCCGCCATCGAGCAGCTTTTTCACGGCCAGTATATGGGCCTCGGCCAAATCGGCGATGTGGATGTAGTCGCGCACGGCCGTGCCGTCGGGCGTGGGATAATCGGTGCCGAAGACCTCCACCCGGGGGATGCGGCCAAGGGCCGCGGCAATGACCAGGGGAATGAGGTGGGTCTCGGGATTGTGGTCCTCGCCGATCTCGCCGTCCGGGTCGGCCCCGGCCGCGTTGAAGTAGCGAAGCGCCGTGTAGGTCATGCCGTAGGCCGCGTCGAAGTCCCGCAGCATCTGCTCGATCATGAGCTTGCTCGTGCCGTAGGGGCTTAAGGGGCGCAGGGGATGGTCCTCGGTCAGGGGCACCCGTTCGGGCGCGCCGTAGGTGGCGCAGGTGCTCGAAAAGACGATGTGCCTGCAGCCGGCCCGGCGCATGGCCGAGAGCAGCGAAAGCGATCCGGCCACGTTGTTGCGGTAATACTTCTCGGGATCGGCCACGGATTCGCCGACATAGGCAAAAGCGGCGAAATGGAGCACGGCAACGGGCTTGTACTCGGCAAAGACCTCGTCGAGCTCGCCCTTGTTCAGGATATCCCCGCGCACCAGCGGTCCCCAATTGACGGCCCAGTCGTGGCCGTAGACCATGTTGTCGAAGGTGACGGGGGTAAACCCGGCCGCTTTGAGCGCCTTGCAGGTATGGGAGCCGATGTAGCCGGCGCCCCCGGTAACGAGAATGTTCGTGGCCATGTTCGGTGTTCCTTCACGTTAAGATCTGACGTTGTCCCATGGAAGAGAAGTTGTCACTAACACCCTGAAAAATTGAGGAAGGGGAGAGCGCGAGAGGGGAGAACCCTTTTTAAAGGGTTTCCCCTCTCGCACGTTTTTTCCCCATCCCTGCAACCTAGTTCCCCGAAAGGACCGCGGACGCGGGAAGAGACCGCGCCGCGCCGCGCTTGCCGCGGCCCGTGGTCACGCCGCCCAGGGTCATGGTCATTTCCCTGTAAAACGTCGTTGCGTAAATCGTCATCTTAAGCGGCATGCCGGGCGCGAGTTTGTCCACGCCGAGCAGTCCGACCGGCAACCGCATCTCCACGGCAATGTGCGGCAGGGGCTTGGAAAGGACCTGGACGATGCCCTTGGCCGGGATCTCCGTGAGCTTCCCCTGGTCGTCCACCGCGAAAAGCCGGGGCACGAGCTCGAAGCGGCCCTTGTACTTGGAATGGGGGCGCGGCTCGAGGCAGGCGGCGAAATGCTTGAGGCCCGCTCCGGCGTCGACCTCCAAATGGATCTGGTAGGTCTCGGACACCGGAAAGTCGCCGTTGTGGGCCAGTAAAAACAGATCGGCATAGTTCTGGGCCAGATTGAACAGGTTGAGGCTGTCCGGACTCCAGGAAAGATGCACGTCGCCAAAGGGCACATGCGGCGCGGGCACGTGAAACCAGGGCAGGCGCGTTTCGGCCTTATCCGGCCAGTCGGCCAGGGAGTCGTCGCCAACGTTCACGGCCGCCCTGGCCGGGTGGATGGGGATCACCGCCGGCTGGGGCGGGGTGTGCGTCGCGGCGCTTGCGGCATGGATGGCCGGGACGGCGGCGTTGGCCCTGGTCAGGGCGGCGGTAAGCCGCTCGTAGGGCTTGTTGTGGATGTCCACGAGCCCCATGTTGAAATTCTCGCCGTCGCCGCGCCCTCCCGAGGGCTCGTCGTAATACTGGAACCAGTGGATGCCGGCGATATTTTTGAACGCCGCGAAATGGCGCACCGCCGCCGCCGCCCCGGCCGCGCGCTCGGCCTGGGTTTGCACATGCATCAAATGGCCGTTGTTGACGTTGCCGGACCGGTTCTCGTTGGCCGCGAAGAAAAATTCCGAGATGAGCACCGGCGCGGTCGTCAACCTGGCCAAGCCGTCGAAATAATACGGCGCGACCCAGCCGTCCGGGGTGTCCACGTTGTAGTTGGTGGAAAGCACGTCCAGGTAGCCGCGCGAGGCCAGCACCGCGTCCTGGTTGTAGTAGAGCGGCAGCCGGTCGCCCATGACCAGCCGGTCCGGATCCACGGTTTTGAGCGCCTTGTAGACCAGTTCGTAATATCGGCCGGCGCAGGCGGCGGTAAATTGCTGAATAAGATGGATGCCCTGTCCGCCCGGACGCAGGTGCAGCACCGCCCCGCCCCTTTTGAGGTCCTCGAAGGAGGCCACGCCTTCGCCGGGCACGAAATCGGCCAGCAGCCGGTCCCATTTGCCCTGGTAGTGGTCGTGGATCATGCGCCAGAGAACGCGCTTGGTATATACGGCCCACTCATTGCCGAGGTACCAGCGGAAAAGCGGCGCGTTCCACCAGCCCACCTCGTTGTCCGTGAAGTAGCCAATGACGGCGGGATTGTCCTTGTAGGGCGCGACGAGCCGACGCGCCGTGGCGATGGTCTTTTCCAGGGCGTCCGGGGCGAAGGGATCGAACCAGTGGAGCCTGGCGTTGCGGCCGAGGTCGATCTCCGCGACCAGCGGCAGGGTCATGGCCGTCGTGGGATCGGACCAGCCGCCGCGCGTGTTGAAGCGCCAGGCGTAAAGGCGCTTCTGGGTATCCGCCGCCCAGGCCGCCGCATCGGGATAAAAGTTTTTGAAATAGTAGCCGTGGTCCTTGTAGTGGACGTCGCCGCCGTTGACCGTATCCGCGCCGATGGAGAAAAAGCGCGGTCCGCCGGGCAGCGTCAGCCAGGAAACGCCGTTGTCGCGCGCGACGCCGAAGCCGGCGGCCGGACACGTCGCAACCGGGATCACAAGCCAAAGCAGAACCCAGCACAAAAGTCGGGAAATCATTTTCATGGCCGCATCAGCGCTCGCGGTAGGCTTCGCGGCGATTGGCCACGCGAATGACCAGCACAACCAGGCGCTCATCCTCGATTTTGTAGATGATTCGATAATCGCCGACGCGCAGTCGATAATACCCGTGCATGCCGGTCATGGGCAGGGCCCCCGCCGGCCTCGGTTCCTGCGCCAGGGCATCGATGCGGGGCGCAAGGCGCTTGGCGGCGGCACCGGGCAGCTTCTTGAAATCCCGCCCGGCCGCCGGCGTCAGTTCGATGCGGTAGGCCATATCGCAGCGCTACAGCCCACATTCCCGCTTGACCGTTTCCCACGCAACGGTGCCTTCGCGCACCGCTTCGGCCTCGGCTTCCCGCACGGCTTCGATATCGCCCCGCTCCTCAAGCCCCAAAAGCAACAGCAGGTCGTCCATCGGGACCACGGCCGCCACTGGCTTGCCGCGCCTGGACACGATGATGCGCTCCTTGCCGTAGGCGGCCCGGTTGACCACCTCGGCGAAACGCTCCCGGGCATCGGCCGCGCTCATCCGGCTCTCGTTATCCGTCGAGGGCATGGCTGGCTCCTTGTTTCCCGAAAGATGGTCACTCCGTACGAAAAAGTCAATTCGTACAATTGAGCGCTTGACGCCTCAGCGCAACGCGTCGGCCAGCAGCTTGGCCAGCACGGTGTCGGAATCGAAGTAGCGGGCGGCAAAGGCCTTGGCCGCCTTGGAGTGGCGCGCCCAGTCGGACCGCACCGCCTCGATGCCGGCCAGGGCCCCGGCCTCGTCGTCAAAGGCCAGCACGCCCTCGCCCACGTCCATGAAGCGCGAATAACCCGTGTCCTGGACCACGGCCGGCCGGCCGGAAGCCAGGTAGCAGGCCGTGCGGCAGGAAAACCAGCCCGACCGCGTGGCCACGTAGGCGTTCTTGGCGGTGGAAAATTCGGCCAGGCTGTCCCAGATGTAGTCCCGGTAGACCCAGGGCGTCTGGGACATGGAAAACCCGTCGCGCAGCTTCCAGCCCTTTTCCTCCAAAAGCTCGCGCGGCGGCTTGCCGCCGCCAAGGGCCAGCTCGAGGGTGGCCGGGGTCTTTTGGGGCAGGGCGAGCATCTTCTCGAATTCCATGTTCTTGCCGCCGTATTGCACGCCGCCGACCAGCGGCCCCTTCTGGGCCGGCTGCCAGGACAACACCGTGGTGAACACGTCGCGGGCTGGCTTAGCCGGCGCGCCGGCCCAGGCGTCGAGCACAATGGGCTGGCGAGTGGGAATCCAGTCGAAAATGCCCTTGGGCACGGTGCAGAAATCCTCGTTCACATTCTCCCCGAACGAGAAAAACACGTCATGGCGGCGCATGTTCTCGATGTTCTTCTTCTCCTCGTCCGAGGCCGTGCCGGCCAGATAATCCGGGAAGCTCGACTGGGTGTAGAGCGGGTCGGAGTCGATGAGCACCTTGACCGGGATTTTCGCGTAGGCCTCGCGCAACTGGCAGGTGGTGGAAATATTGAAAAAGACGTCGGCGCGCTTGACCACCGCGGCCAGATCCTCGGCGGACATGCCCCAATGCCGGTCGTCCGGGCCGATGACGCAAAAGCGCTTGGCCAGCCCGGGATCGAGCCGCTCCAGAAAATCGCCCAGGTACTTCGTATGATAGGTCAAATCGTCCACAAAGGTGACGTTGAACGGATCATAGGCCCAGCCGCCCGTGTCCTCCAGATAATATACGTCATGACCAAGACGATAAAACCCGTGGAGATACTGGATATAGTCCCAGGCCACGCCGCCGAGCGGATAGGTGGCGGCCAACCCCGAAACGATAATGGTGCGCTTTTGCATGGTGTAAGCATCCTTGTGGAGAAGGATGAAGAGGAACCGGGGGAGGGAACCCCTTTTTGAAAAAAGGGGTTCCCTCCCCCGGACCCCCCACC
>NZ_JBLODY010000132.1:0-5387 GCF_047785625.1 Solidesulfovibrio sp. C21 | reverse complement strand
AAAAAAAGTGTTGACGGGCCGGGAGCGAGCGGGTAAACAGTCCGACTCTGCTTCGGGAAACCGGGCACGGTTCGAAAGCGAAAGCAATCGAACGAAGTTGAAAAAAAGTGTTGACGGGCCGCTCGGGGATGCGTAAAAGCACACCTCCGCGACGGGAAACCGGAACACGGACGGGCCGCAAACGGCGGCACGGAAAGTTGAAAAAAGATGTTGACACGGTGAGCGGCCGGGAGTAACTACCCGGGGCTCACGACGGTTCGCCCAAAGGCGGGCCGGGTCGCCTCGGGGCGGCCGGGGTCTTTGACAATTAAATAGCGAGTTGGGTGATTTTAGTAAGCCATGCTTAAAGTGCGGCAACGCACCTTAAGTTTCAGCTATAAGGATTTAAACTGGAGAGTTTGATCCTGGCTCAGATTGAACGCTGGCGGCGTGCTTAACACATGCAAGTCGTGCGAGAAAGGGGACTTCGGTCCCTGAGTAGAGCGGCGCACGGGTGAGTAACGCGTGGATCATCTGCCCAAACGTTCGGGATAACGGCGGGAAACTGCCGCTAATACCGGATACGCTCCAATTTCGGTTGGAGGAAAGGCGGCCTCTGCTTGCAAGCTGTCGCATTTGGATGAGTCCGCGTCCCATTAGCTTGTTGGTGGGGTAATGGCCTACCAAGGCTACGATGGGTAGCTGGTCTGAGAGGATGATCAGCCACACTGGAACTGAAACACGGTCCAGACTCCTACGGGAGGCAGCAGTGGGGAATATTGCGCAATGGGGGAAACCCTGACGCAGCGACGCCGTGTGAGGGAAGAAGGCTTTCGGGTCGTAAACCTCTGTCGGGAAGGAAGAACCCCCCAAGTCCGAATAGGGCTTGGGGCTGACGGTACTTCCAAAGGAAGCACCGGCTAACTCCGTGCCAGCAGCCGCGGTAATACGGAGGGTGCAAGCGTTAATCGGAATCACTGGGCGTAAAGCGCGCGTAGGCGGCTTTTTAAGTCGGACGTGAAAGCCCTCGGCTCAACCGGGGAATTGCGTTCGAAACTGGGAGGCTTGAGTCCTGGAGAGGGTGGCGGAATTCCGGGTGTAGGAGTGAAATCCGTAGATATCCGGAGGAACACCGGTGGCGAAGGCGGCCACCTGGACAGGTACTGACGCTGAGGCGCGAAAGCGTGGGGAGCAAACAGGATTAGATACCCTGGTAGTCCACGCCGTAAACGATGGATGCTAGGTGTCGGGGAGCGATCTTCGGTGCCGCAGTTAACGCATTAAGCATCCCGCCTGGGGAGTACGGTCGCAAGGCTGAAACTCAAAGGAATTGACGGGGGCCCGCACAAGCGGTGGAGTATGTGGTTTAATTCGATGCAACGCGAAGAACCTTACCTGGGTTTGACATCCCTCGAATCCTCCCGAAACGGAGGAGTGCCCTTCGGGGAACGGGGTGACAGGTGCTGCATGGCTGTCGTCAGCTCGTGCCGTGAGGTGTTGGGTTAAGTCCCGCAACGAGCGCAACCCTTGTCCTTAGTTGCCAGCGAGTAATGTCGGGCACTCTAGGGAGACCGCCTCGGTCAACGGGGAGGAAGGTGGGGACGACGTCAAGTCATCATGGCCCTTACGCCCAGGGCTACACACGTACTACAATGGCGGGTACAATGGGCTGCGAGACCGCAAGGTGGAGCCAATCCCAAAAAACCCGTCCCAGTCCGGATCGGGGTCTGCAACTCGACCCCGTGAAGTCGGAATCGCTAGTAATCGGAGATCAGCATGCTCCGGTGAATACGTTCCCGGGCCTTGTACACACCGCCCGTCACACCACGAAAGTCGGTTCTACCCAAAACCGTCAGGCTAACCTTCGGGAGGCAGACGTCTACGGTAGGGCTGATGATTGGGGTGAAGTCGTAACAAGGTAGCCGTAGGGGAACCTGCGGCTGGATCACCTCCTTTTATGGATACAAAAAAACCCAACTCGCTATTTAATTGCAAGGACCCCAAGTTCTTGCAACGTCGCGCCAATGGGCCTGTAGCTCAGGTGGTTAGAGCGCACGCCTGATAAGCGTGAGGTCGATGGTTCAAGTCCATCTAGGCCCACCACGATTACCGGGGGTGTAGCTCAGCTGGGAGAGCGCCTGCCTTGCACGCAGGAGGCCATCGGTTCGAACCCGTTCACCTCCACCAGAAGTGGTGTGTGAATCGGACCAGCGCGACATGATCTTTGACAGTTAAATAAGGGATGGGATTTATTGGCAAAAGCCAAGTAATTAAGGGCAATCGGTGGATGCCTTGGCGCTGAGAGGCGATGAAGGACGCGGTAGGCGGCGATACGCACCGGGGAGCAGCCATACGTGCTTTGATCCGGTGATGTCCGAATGGGGAAACCCAACGGGAGTCATGTCCCGTTATCCCTTGACCGAATACATAGGTCTTGGGAAGCGAACGCGGGGAAGTGAAACATCTCAGTACCCGCAGGAGAAGAAATCAAGCGAGATTCCCGAAGTAGCGGCGAGCGAACCGGGAAGAGCCCAAACCAGGCGCATCCGTGCGTCTGGGGTTGTAGGGCCTCCATCAAGTGATCCACAATTAGGCAGGGGAAGCGTCTGGGAAGGCGCGCCAGAGAGGGTGAAAGCCCCGTACCTGAAACCGAAAGTGGCGCTGGAGGTACCTGAGTACCACGAGACACGTGAAATCTCGTGGGAATCCGGGAGGACCATCTTCCAAGGCTAAATACTCCTCAGCGACCGATAGTGAACCAGTACCGTGAGGGAAAGGTGAAAAGAACCCCTGTGAGGGGAGTGAAACGAGAACCTGAAACCGATTGCCTACAAGCGGTTCGAGCCGGGCTTGCCCGGTGAGAGCGTGCCTTTTGCATAATGAGCCAGCGAGTTTCCTTGTCGTGCGAGGTTAAGGCTAAACTGCCGGAGCCGCAGCGAAAGCGAGTCTGAATAGGGCGTTCAGTACGGCGAGGAAGACCCGAAACCGGGTGATCTATCCATGAGCAGGTTGAAGCTCGGGTAAAACCGAGTGGAGGACCGAACCCATATGGGCTGAAAACCATTGGGATGACTTGTGGATAGGGGTGAAAGGCCAATCAAACTCGGTGATAGCTGGTTCTCCCCGAAATATATTGAGGTATAGCCTCAGGTAGGAAGAGCGGAGGTAGAGCACTGAAAGGGCTAGGGGCCCCACCAGGTTACCAAACCCTATCAAACTCCGAATGCCGCTCTTTTATTGCCTGGGAGTCAGACTCTGGGTGCGAAGGTCCAGGGTCAAGAGGGTAAGAGCCCAGATCGACGGCTAAGGTTCCCAAATCCATGCTCAGTGGGAAAGGAAGTGGGACCGCTCTGACAGCCAGGAGGTTGGCTTAGAAGCAGCCATCCTTTAAAGAAAGCGTAATAGCTCACTGGTCTAGTGGTCCTGCGCCGAAAATGTAACGGAGCTAAGCATGGTACCGAAGCCTCGAGTCCATCTTCGGATGGACGGTAGGGGAGCGTTCCCAGACGGGATGAAGGCAAGTTGTAAAGCTTGCTGGACTAATGGGAAGTGATAATGCTGGCATAAGTAACGATAAAACGGGTGTGAAACCCGTTCGCCGTAAGCCCAAGGTTTCCTGGGTAAAGTTAATCTTCCCAGGGTGAGTCGGTCCCTAAGGCGAGGCTGAAAAGCGTAGCTGATGGAAAACAGGTTAATATTCCTGTACCTGTTTGTGTGTGCGACGGAGGGACGCAGGAAGGTAGGTCAGCCGGCCGTTGGATGTGCCGGTGCAAGCGTGTAGGCTTGGAGAATAGGCAAATCCGTTCTCCTTCAAGGCCGAGACGTGATGCCGTGTCGTAAGGCTGAAGTGACTCATCCTATGCTGCCGAGAAAAGCTTCTAAGTTTAGCACAAGCAGACCGTACCGTAAACCAACTCAGGTGGGCGGGGAGAGTATCCCAAGGCGCTTGAGAGAACTCTGGTTAAGGAACTCGGCAAAATGACCCCGTAACTTCGGGATAAGGGGTGCCCCCTTTGGTGAAGTACTTGCTACGTAAGCCTGAGGGGGCCGCAGAGAAATGGTGGTGGCGACTGTTTACTAAAAACACAGGTCTGTGCGAAGTCGTAAGACGACGTATACGGACTGACACCTGCCCGGTGCCGGAAGGTTAAGGGGTGGAGTCAGCGCAAGCGAAGCTCTAAACCGAAGCCCCGGTAAACGGCGGCCGTAACTATAACGGTCCTAAGGTAGCGAAATTCCTTGTCGGGTAAGTTCCGACCTGCACGAATGGTGTAACGATCTCCACGCTGTCTCAACCAGAGACTCAGTGAAATTGATGTGGCGGTGAAAATGCCGTCTACCCGCGGAAAGACGGAAAGACCCTGTGCACCTTTACTACAGCTTGACATTGGAGCTTGGGCACTCGTGTGTAGGATAGGTGGGAGGCTGTGAAACCGGCGCGCTAGCGTCGGCGGAGCCAACCTTGAAATACCACCCTCGATTGTCTAAGCTTCTAACCTGATGCCGTTATCCGGCTCGGGGACATTGTCTGGCGGGTAGTTTGACTGGGGCGGTCGCCTCCCAAAAAGTAACGGAGGCATGCAAAGGTTCCCTCAGGCTGATTGGAAACCAGCCGTCGAGTGCAAAGGCATAAGGGAGCTTGACTGTGAGAGAGACATCTCGAGCAGGCACGAAAGTGGGCCTTAGTGATCCGGTGGTCCCGCATGGAAGGGCCATCGCTCAATGGATAAAAGGTACGCCGGGGATAACAGGCTGATCGCATCCAAGAGTTCATATCGACGATGCGGTTTGGCACCTCGATGTCGGCTCATCACATCCTGGGGCTGGAGCAGGTCCCAAGGGTTCGGCTGTTCGCCGATTAAAGTGGTACGCGAGCTGGGTTTAAAACGTCGTGAGACAGTTTGGTCCCTATCTTCCGTGGGCGTTGGAGAATTGAGAGGGTTTGTCCCTAGTACGAGAGGACCGGGATGAACGAACCCCTGGTGTTCCTGTTGTCGTGCCAACGGCATCGCAGGGTAGCCACGTTCGGAAGGGATAACCGCTGAAAGCATCTAAGCGGGAAGCCCGCCTCAAGACGAGTTCTCCCTGAAGGACCCAGGTAGACTACCTGGTTGATAGGCCGGATGTGCAAGTACAGCAATGTTCTCAGCAAACCGGTACTAATAGTCCGTTCGACTTGATTTTTGCCATCCAAACAATCCCATCCCTTATTTTAACTTATATATTTGTCCTGGTGGTCATAGAGGAGGGGGTACACCCGACCCCATTCCGAACTCGGAAGTTAAGCCCTCCTTCGCCGATGATACTGCGTACTCTTGCGTGGGAAAGTAGGTCGCCGCCAGGGCTCTTTTTCAAAAGCCCCGAAGATTCAAATCGAATCTCCGGGGCTTTTTTTATGCCCAAGCAAA
>NZ_JBLODY010000131.1:0-5598 GCF_047785625.1 Solidesulfovibrio sp. C21 | reverse complement strand
GCGAGAGGGGAACCCTTTTTGAAAAAAGGGTTCCCCTCTCGCGCTCTCCCCTCCCAAAAACTTCTACCGGTTACAGGCGAATGAACGGAACCGACCTGTAACTATCAAAGTCTTTGGAAAGGGGGTCCGGGGGGAACCTTTTCTACAGAAAAGTTTCCCCCCGGTTTCTTTTCCCTTGGCAAGCGAGCACGCTTGCCGTAAAAGCGCCCCTCGGCTTGGCGTCACGTTTTTTCTTTTTTACCGCAATATTTCCTATTTTACCGTAAAGCAGGATGTTTTTCTCGTTTTGCAAGAATCTATATCTCTTTTCTTGTTTCATTAACATATTTAAATAAAACAGAAAAGTCATATCGGCCGTATTGGCACGGGATTTGGATAAAGGAAAAACAGAGCAGACAATACCTCCCTATTGTTCTGACCTCTCCTTCATCTCCCGCGCGGGGGCTCTCACCGAGCCCCCCATTTTTTTTGGGCGCGGGGCCTTGGAGAATCGACGCCCTCTGCGCTACCTTCGGACCCCATGTGGCATAAGAAATTGTTCGCGCCCCTGGCGCTGCCCATCCACGTGTTTGCCGGGGCCATCCTCGTCGGCGCGTTTCTGCTGCACCAGCCGGTAAGCTGCCGGGGCGGGGCGGTGTCGTTTCTCGACGCCCTGTTCACCGCCACCTCGGCCGCCTGTGTCACCGGGCTGACCGTGGTCGATACCGGCGCCCGGTTCTCCCTGTTCGGCCAGACCGTCATCCTGGCCCTGGTGCAGCTTGGCGGCCTCGGCGTCATGACTTTTTCCACGCTCATCTTTTATCTCTGGCGTCGCCGGGTGTCCCTGGCCGACCATATCGCCGTGGGCCAGAGCCTGCTGCACGACACGACCTTCCACCTGGGCCGCTTCCTCACCCGCATGGTGCTGGTCACGGCCGTGATCGAGGCCGTGGGCGCGCTGGGCCTCTACTGCCTCGACCCGGTCGGCTTCGCGCCCTATTCGGCCGTGTTCCACTCCATCTCGGCCTTTTGCAACGCCGGCTTCGCCCTGCCCGCCGACAACCTCGCCTCCTATGTCGGCAGTCCCGGCGTCAACGGCGTCTTCATGTGGCTTGTCGTCAGCGGCGGTCTGGGATTCGGCGTGCTGATCGAGGGCTACCGGGCGGTCCGTTCGCACCTTGTGCGCCTTGTCCGCCGCGACGCCCGCGTCTTCCGCCTGTCCTGGCATTCCCGCATCGTGTTTGCGGTCTCGGCCGCCTTGATCCTGGTCGGGGCGGGCATGATCTTTTTCGGCGAGTTCCTGGGCGACCGCTACCCCGCCTTGTCGGTGGCGGACAAGGCCATGGCCGCGCTTTTCCAGTCCGTGACCTGCCGCACGGCCGGGTTCAATACCCTGGACATCGGCCGCATGGCCGACGCCTCCCTGGTCATCATGGTCTTTTTGATGTTTATCGGCGGTTCCCCCGGCTCCTGTGCCGGCGGCATCAAGACCACCACGTTCGCCGTGCTGTGCGCTTTCGGCAAGTCGCGTATGCTCGGCCGACGGCAGGCCGTCATCGGCCGCTTCGCCGTGGACGAGGGCACCATCGACAGGGCCGTGACCCTGACCGTCCTTGCCGGCGGATTGGTGCTTGGCGCGGTGCTGCTCTTATGTTTTACCGAAGGGGCGGTGGCCCCGCATGTGGAATCCGGCGGCCGGTTCCTGGAGATCCTGTTCGAGGTCGTCTCCGCCTTCGGCACGGTGGGGTTGTCCACGGGCATCACCCCGACGCTGACGCCGGCCGGCAAGATCGTCATCACCCTGCTCATGTTCGTGGGGCGTCTTGGGCCGATCCTTTTCCTCTCGGTGCTCCAGGCCTTTCAGGAGCCCTTGCGCTATCGCTGGCCCGAGCAGAGTATGATGATCGGCTAGGGCGTCGCCATGTCGCTTTTTCGTGGAGGAAAAATGGCCCAGGATCAGGTATGCATCATCGGGCTCGGCAAGTTCGGCTTTCACATGGGCCGCTGCCTGGTGGAGCTTGGACGGCCGGTGATCGGCGTGGACGGCAATTCCGAGAAGGTCAAAAACGCCCAGAACATCTTCACCCAGGTCTACCAGCTCGACGCCAAGGACAAGCGGGCCCTGGCCCAGATCCATGTGGAGGAGATGTCCCATGTCGTTGTTTCCGTGGGGCATTCCATGGAGGCGAGCATCCTTATCTCGCTCTACCTCAAGGAGCTTGGCGTGCCCCAGGTCTGGGTTAAGGCCGTGTCCACGGACCATGAAAAGCTGCTGATGAAAATCGGCGTGGATACGGTCTTTATTCCCGAGCGGTTCGCGGCCAAGAACATGGCCCATCAATTGGCGAGCCCGGGGCTGATCGAATACCTGCCCATGGACAAGAACGTGGCCATAAAAGAGATCGGCATCGACGACTGGGCCGGTCGGACCTTGCGCCAGCTCGACCTCACCAACAAGCATCAGGTACAGGTCATTGCCTGGAAGCGGGAGCAGGCCGAGCACTATTCCTTTATCCCCAAGGCCGACGAGCCGCTTGGGACCGGCGACAAGCTGGTGCTGGTGGGCCGCGAGGACAGGCTCGCCAAGCTGCGGCCGTAAGTGTTGTGTCTCTTTAATTCCATCATTTAAATATATTACCTTCGAAATTCGCAGACGCGCATTTCGAGGACACGACACGAAGGGTGCCCGGAGGGGTTATGCGTTTTGTCGATGAAGCCTGGATTATCGTTCGCTCGGGCAAGGGCGGACGCGGCGCGGTGTCGTTTCGCCGCGAGAAATTCATTCCCCGGGGCGGCCCGGACGGCGGGGACGGCGGCAAGGGCGGCGATATCGTTTTTCGGGCCGACCCGGACCTGCTCACGCTTTATGACCTGCGCCTGCGGCGCATCTACGAAGCCCGAAACGGCGAAGGCGGCATGGGCCGCCAGAAAAACGGCAAGGCCGCGGCGGACCTTGTCATCGACGTGCCCGTCGGCACCGAACTGTATGAGTTGCCGCCCCTGGAACCTGTGGAACCGGCTCCCGAGGACCAGGACGTTCCGGAGTCCCCCCCCTCATTCAAGCCCGTGTACGAAATCGGAAAGGACGATGCGGACGCTGGCGACGCCGAGGCCCCGGTGGAAGTGGAGGAGGAGGCTCCGGAGGAACCCCTGCTCGTGGACCTGACCACACCGGGCCAGACGTTCGTCGCCTGCCAGGGCGGTCGTGGCGGCAAGGGCAACCTGCACTTCGCCTCGGCCACCATGCGCACCCCGCGTTTCGCCCAGCCCGGCGAGCCGGGAGAGGAGCGCCGCATCCGGCTGGTGCTCAAGGTGCTGGCCGATGTCGGCATCATCGGGCTGCCCAACGCCGGCAAATCCACCTTCATCGCGGCCGTGTCCCGGGCCCAGCCCAAGATTGCGGCCTATCCCTTCACCACGCTCACCCCCAACCTCGGCGTGGTGGAAAACGACTACGGCGACCGGCTGGTGCTGGCCGACATTCCGGGGCTCATCGAGGGCGCGCATCTGGGCCATGGGCTAGGGCACCGGTTTTTGCGCCACGTGGAGCGCACACGGGTGCTGCTGCATGTCGTTTCGGCCGAGGACGCCTCGCCGGAAGGCATCTTCGAGGCCTTTGCCGTGGTGGACGAGGAGCTGCGCCGCTTCGACCCGGCCCTGGCCGAGCGGCCCCAGATCCGCGTGGTCAACAAGATCGATCTGCTGACCCCGGAAGACCTGGCCGCGCGCCGTGAGGCCGCCCGCGCCGCCGGCCAGAAGGTCTTTTTCATGTCCGCGCTGACCGGCGAGGGCGTGGAGGCGGTGCTGGAAGCGATCTGGCTGGCCGTCTGCTCCCGGGACGCGGACGGCAATCTCCGACCCGGGGAGTGAGCGTTGGCGCATGGTTGTCCGTGTGGCCGAAGGCCGGAAAGCTCTTTTTGAGAAAGCGCGGCGCGAAAAGCCGCCATGCCTTGGCCCCGCCGGCCATTCCGGCGGGGGGGAAGGATGAGCGCCATGCCGCAACCCGGCAGCCGCCTGCGCATTGTCGACGAATTGGGCGCGGCCAAGACCCTGGCCCCGGGCCATGAGGTCGTTACCCGGGCTGAAAGTCCGGACTGGCTGGTGCTCGGCCTTGGCCCCGATCCGCGGGCCCTTGCCGCCACGCTCCCGCCCGGGGCCAGGGTGCGTTATCTGGAGTGCCCGGAATTTCTCGCCCAGACCGACGCCGCCTGGCGCGCCGCCATCCCGGCCGCCTGGACCCCGGTAGCGTCTCTCGATCCGGTCCTGGCCGCTTGTGCCAACATCCTGCTGTACCGGCAGGCCGGAACCCTTTTCCCCCGCTTCTGGAGCCCGATACAGGCAGCGCTGCTGCTGCCGGTTGTGCCGCCGGATGCCCCCTGCCGGGAGAAGATCGCCCTGCTGCCCCGGGACACGGGCGGGCTGGTCGCCCCGGGCATCACGGCCGGGTTCGAGGCCGAGGGCTTCACGGTGCGCGTCGTGGACCGGGCCGGATTGCTCGCCTGTCTGGAGCGGGAACGGCCGGCGCTTTTTTTTTCCGTCAATTTCACGGGTCTCGACCGCCACGGCGAGGTCCAGGCGCTGCTGGCCCGGGCCGGGGTGCCGGTGGTCGTCTGGTGCGTGGACAACCCTTTCCACTGCCTGTCCGGCGTCAAGACGACCGCCTGGCGCGACGTGACCCTGTGCGTGACCGACGACTGGTTCGTTGCGCCGCTAACGCGTCACGGCGCAAGGGCCGTGCATCATCTGCCCCTGGCCGCTGATCCGGCCTTTTTTACGGCCAGACCCGATCGGCCGGAACTTGCCGGCAAGCTCCTTTTCGTCGGCCGCAGCGCCTTTCCGGACAAGGAGCTTTTTTTTTCGGGAAGCAGGCTCGACCCCGCCCTGTGGGACGAGGCCATGGCCATGCTTGTACGCGGCGAGCGTCCGGATTTCGGCTGGTGGGAGAAACGGCTTGGCGCGGCGTCCCTGTGGCCCGGGCGTGACGCCCGGCGCGTGGGCTACGGCGCGGAAGAGTCGGGCCAGGCCTGGCGACGGCTGGTCATCCGCGAGGCGGCCCGTACCGGAAAACTGGCCGTGTGCGGCGATGCGGCTTGGCGGGGGCTTGTCGAAGCGCCGTTCGCCTGGCTGCCCCCCGTGCCCTACCACGAGGCGCTCCCGGGGCTCTACGCTTCCGCCCAGGCCGTCGTCGGGGCCGTCAGCCCGCTTTTGCCCCACGGCCTGACCCAGCGCCATTTCGACGTCTGGGCCGCCGGCGGTTGCCTGCTCACCGACCACACACCCGGGCTCGCGCTCTTCCCGTCCGAACTGACCGGGCCCATCACCTACCGGACGGCCCGGGACATCCCCGACCTGGCCCAACGCCTCAGCCAGGACGCCGAGGCCCTCAAAGATGCCTGGCGCGAACTGATCGCGGCCCACCATACCTATCGCCACCGCATCCGTAGCGTGCTGGAGTGGGTGGCGGAGGAAGGCGGGAGAGGCAACCGGGGGGAAACTTTTCTGTAGAAAAGTTTCCCCCCGGACCCCCTTTCCAAAGACTTTTAGCGGTTACAGGGCATTATCGTTACCGTACCTGCAACCGTTAAAAGTTTTGGGGAGGGGAGAGCGCGAGAGGGGAAC
>NZ_JBLODY010000130.1:0-5742 GCF_047785625.1 Solidesulfovibrio sp. C21 | reverse complement strand
GCTGTTTTCCCTGGCGGTTTCCGCCAGGGAAAACAGCGACCGGCGGGAAGGGGGGACCGGGGGGCCCATGGCCTCCCGGCGGGGTCCGGGGCAGCGCCCCGGTTCTTATCCTCTCCCTTTCACGGACCAAAGGGACCTCCGGACTTTTGCGAGGTCCTTGAGCCCCGGGGAGGATTCCACGCCGGAGTTGAGGTCCAGCCCGTGGGGGTTGGCCTGGGCCAGGGCCTCGGCGATGTTGTCGGGTCCCAGGCCTCCGGCCAGGAGCCAGGGCATGGGCGGGGAAAATTGGGCCAGGGAGGCGAAGTCGAGGGACACGCCGTGGCCGCCGCCGGAGGTGCCGGCGTCGAGGAGCGCGTAGCGGATCGCGCCCGCGAAGGGTTCCAGGGCGGCGACGAGGCTGGCCGTGTCCGGGTGTTTTTTCGGCCAGAAGGCGCGGATGACGCGCTCCGGGCCTATGGCGCGGCAGAATGTTTCGTCCTGGTCGCCGTGGAGCTGGGCGAAGTCGAGTTCGGCTTCCTCCATGATGCGCAGCACCTCGTCGAGGCTTTGTTCGACGAACACGCCGACGCGCCTGGCCGTGGTGCGGGGCAGGGCGGCGGCCTGCGCGGCCGTCAGGCAACGCGGGCTTTTGGCGGCGAAGATGAATCCGAGCAGGTCGGCTCCGGCTTCGGCGCAGCCGAGGACGTCTTCGGGGCGGGTCATGCCGCAGATTTTGACAAGGATGTCGGCCATGTCAGTCCGCCTTTCCGGCAAGCGCGGTCAGGGCCTGGCCGGGATCGGGTTCGCGCATGATCGAGGTGCCGACGAGCACGGCGTTGTAGCCGATGGCGGCCATGCCGAGCACGTCGGCGCGGCTGGCGATGCCGCTGGCGGCGATCCAGATGCGGCCGGGGCGCTTCAGGGCGGCCATGCGTCGGGCCACGTCCAGGTTGGTCGCAAGCGTGTCCAGGTCGCGGCTGTTGACCTGGATGATGTGCGCCCCGGCGGATTCGGCCCGGGCCAGGTCGGCCTCGTCGAAGACCTCGACCACGGCCTCGAGGCCGGCGTCGTAGGTCAGGCGCAGCATCTCGTCCAACTCCGCGTCGGTCAGCATGCGCACGATGAGCAGCAGGGCCGAGGCCTTGGTGGCGGCGGTCTCCACCACCTGGAGCGGGTGGAGCAGGAAGTCCTTGCGCAGCATGGGCAGCCCGACGGCGCTGATCGGTTCCAGATAGTCGACGGAGCCCTTGAAGTACGTCTCCTCGGTCAGGACCGAGATGGCGGCGGCCCCGGAGGCGGCGTACATGGCCGCGACCTCGCCCGGGTCGAGCCCCAGGTTGATGTCGCCCGCCGACGGCGAGGCCCTTTTGTACTCGGCGATGACGGCGATGGGGCCGGCGGCGAGCAGGGCGTCGGAAAAGGACGGCCGCGCGCCGTCATACCTGGCGGGCAGGCGCTGGGCCGCCTCGAGGTCCTTGAGGCGTTTTATGGCCTTGGCCTGGGCGGCCCGGAACTTCTCAAGCATGGAGCACGTCCTTGAAGAACGAGGCGGCGATGCCGGAAGCGACGGCGTCGCGGGCCTTGTCCATGCCCTGCCTGAGCGTGAGGCCGTCCTCGAGCAGGTGCAGGGAGCAGCCGAGGTTGAGCGCCACCATGTCGCGCATGGCCGCGTTGCCCTTGCCGGCCAGGACCTCGCGCAGCACGGCCACGGCCTCGTCGCGGCCCGAGACCACCACGTCGGCCGGCTTGTGGGCCGGGAAGCCCAGGGCGGCCGGGTCGATGCGGTCGCTTTTGATCCAGCCGTCGCGCAGCCAGCACACGTCGGCCGGGCCGAAGGGGGTCAGCTCGTCGAAGCCGCCGGCTCCGTGGACCACTGCGCCGCAGGACAGGCCGGTCAGGGCCAGCACCTCGCCCATGAGCCGCACGTGGCGGGAGGTGGGCACGCCGAGGAGCTGATGGGTGGGGCGGGCGGGGTTGAGCAGGGGGCCCATGAGGTTGAAAAGCGAGCGCACGCCGAGTTCCTTGCGGATGGGGCCGATGCGCTTGAAGGCCGGATGGTAGTTGGGGGCGAAGAGAAAGACGAAGTTGTGCCTGTCGAGTTCGGCCGCGACCAGTTCGGGTTCGACAATCAGGGTGAATCCCAGGGATTCCACGGCGTCGGCGCTGCCGCAGGAGCTGGAGACGGCGCGGTTGCCGTGCTTGACCACCTTGTGGCCCATGGCGGCGAGGTAAAGCGCCACGGCGGTGGAGCAGTTAAACGAGCAGGTGTTGTCGCCGCCGGTGCCGCAGGTGTCGATGCGCGCGCCGGTGAGTCCCTCAACGATGCGGGCCTCTTCCAGGGCGGCGGTGACGCCGGCCGCGATCTCCACGGCGGATTCGCCCTTGGTCTTGAGCCCCATCAGGAACGCGCCCACGCACGACGCCGGCATCTCGCCGGTGTACATGGCCCGGAAGGCGTAGGTGGCCAGTTCCTGGGGCAGGTCCTTGCCGATGGCGAGAAGTTCCAGGCATTCGACATGTTTTTCCACGGTGCTGCTCCTTTGGTGCGTGGGCGGTTAACGCGGGGCGGTGGCGGTTTCCAATTCCTCGCAGGCCATGTTGAGAAACGCCCTGGCCCGGTCGAGCTGTTCGGCCACGACGTCGGGGGTCAGGCAGAGGTTGGTTTCGAAATCGGCGCGGTTGCGCAGGTGCTCGGCCTCGACCAGCCAGCGGTGAAAGATGGGCGGCAGCTCGCTCGGGTAGGCGAAGCGCTGGCCAAAGGCGTCGATGACGTCGCGCGGATCGTTCACGTCGAGCTTAACGGTCAGCAGAAATGCCTCGGCCACGTAGTGCATGGTGAAGTAGCTTCGGCTCATGGCGCAGTCGAAGAGGCCCTCGGCGGCGAGCAGACGCGCGGCGTGCAGGCTGTCCTTGGCTTTGTCGAGCAGAACGGAGACGGTGTTCACAAGCAGGTATCCTTATAAAATCTTGTCCGGAAAGTTTCCGATCAGCTTCATCCCGTCGGGAGTGAACACCGATTCCGGATGAAACTGCACCCCTACCCAGGGCCGGTCGCGATACCGCAGTCCCATCACCTCGTTTCGGTCGGTCCAGGCCGTGATCTCCAGCTTCTCCGGAGCCTTGCCCGCGAGCACCACCAGCGAATGGTACCGGCAGCACTCGAAGGGATTGGGCAGTCCCTCGAAAAGCCCGGTCTCGCGGTGGTACACGTCCGACGTCTTGCCGTGCATGATGCGGTCGGCCACGACAACCGGCGCGCCGGCGAAATGCCCGAGAATCTGATGCCCCAGGCAAACGCCGAAAACCGGGGTCTGTTTTGGCAGTTGTGCGAGAAACTGCAAGCACAACCCGGCATTGGTCGGGTTGCTGGGGCCGGGCGAGATGCAGACCATGTCGAGCTTGCCGGAGGAGGCCAGCTCCAGGATTTCCGGATCGTCGTTCTTTTTCACCACCGGGTCGCGGCCCAGTTGCTGGAAGGCCTGGACCACGTTGAAGGTGAACGAGTCGAAGTTATCAATAAGTAAAAACATCGCCATCCTCCTTGGCCGCCAGCACCTCGGCGATCACCCGGGCCTTGTTCTGACACTCCATCCATTCCTTGGCCGGATCGGAATCGAAGACGATGCCGGCCCCGGCCTGCCAGGTGAGCATGCCGTCGCGTATCCACATGCTGCGGATGGTGATGCCCGTGTCCAGGTTGACGCATCCCTCGTCCAGGCCGATCCAGCCGATGCAGCCGGCATACGGCCCGCGCGGGAGGCTGTGCTCCAGCTCGGCGATCATCTCCATGGCCCGCACCTTGGGCGCGCCGGAAAGGGTGCCGGCCGGAAAGGCGCACTTGAGCACGTCCAGGGCGTCGAGCCCATCTTTGAGCCTGGCCGTCACGTAGGACACGATGTGCATGACGTGGGAGAAGCGTTCCACGGCCATGAACTTCTCGACTTTGACCGTGCCCGGTCCGGCCATGCGGCCCAGGTCGTTGCGGCCGAGGTCCACCAGCATGACGTGCTCGGCGCGTTCCTTGGGGTCGGCCATCAGCTCCTCGGCCAGCTTGTCGTCCTGCTCGGGGCTCTTGCCGCGCGGCCGCGTCCCGGCGATGGGGCAGGTGGTCAGCTCGCCGTCGCGGCAGCGGATGAGCAGCTCCGGCGAGGAGCCGAGAAGCGTCACGCGCGGCAGGCGCATGAAAAACATGTACGGCGAGGGGTTCACCTGGCGCAGCCGGCGGTAGACCACGAAGGGATCGCCGGAAAAGGGCGCGGAAAACTGCGTGGAAAGCACCGTCTGGATGCACTCCCCGGCCCGGATCATCTCCTTGCACTTGGCCACGGCGTCCATGTAGCCCTCGGCTTCGGGGCGGTTGACCACCTTGCCGATGATCGGCCGGTTCATGGGCGCGAAGATGTTGGAATAATCGATGCGGGCCTTCTTGCCGGCATCCAGGGAAAGATGCAGGCAGCGGTGCTTGACGTGGTCGAACAGCACCACCCGGCCGGGCAGCACCAGACAGAACTCCGCCTCCTCGGGCGGCAGTACCTTGGCCAGCTTGGGCTCGAGAATGCCGGCGATGCCGTAACCGAAATAGCCCGCCAGGGAGCGCGTGATCGGCGGCACATCCTTGAAGCCCTCGGGCGGCAGCACGCGCAGATCGGCCATGAGTCCGCGCATGCCCTCCAGGAAGCCCTGGCCGCTGTATTGCTCCAGGGCCTTTAACCGGTCGTCCGTGGCATTGACGTCGAGCCTGCCGTCTTTGAGCCGCAGCCGCAGCCGGAAATCCCAGGCGATGAGGCTGTAACGGCCCATCCGACCGTCCACCTCGGCGCTTTCAAGCAGTATGCCCGGCCTCTCCCCCACAAGCCCGAGAAAGAGGCTTATGGGCGTCTGCACGTCGGCCGGCAGCCACGTCCCTTCCTGCCTAAGCGTAATCGCACTCATGGATTGTCCTTTTTTGCCGTTTCGGCGGTCCACCACGCCTCGGCGCGGCGAACGAGCAGGTCCACGTCGCCGCCCGCGGCGAGGTTGAGAAAGCTGCGAAAATTGCGCACGGCCTCATGGCTGTACGGATTGGCTTCGTAGAGCGCGGTGAAAAGCCCCGCGTCCTTGGTGATGAGTTTTTCGGCCGCGACCAGCCGCCGGGTAAACGACGGCGTCAGGTACTTTCGCACCGCGCCGCCGACCCCCTGGGCCGCCAGATAGGCCAGGGTGGTGACGAAATTGAGCCCCTGCACATAGGCCGCCGCCCGGTCGTGCTCCTCGGCGTCCGAGGCGAAGGGCACAAACCCGATGCGCCGGCACCAGTCGGCAACCGCCCGCGTGGCCCAGACATCCTGTCCCGGCCGGCCGTCCATGACCGCCACCCGAAGCGCGTCGTCAGGACCCGGAGCCGGCCCGAAAAGCGGATGCGTGCCGACCACCGGACCATGATAATGCGCGATCATGTCGTTGATGGGCTGCGTCTTGACCGAACCCACGTCGGCCAGAATCTGCCTGCCCCCCATGTGCGCGGCGACCTTTTCGGCCACTTCGCCCGTGGCGTAGACCGGCACGGACACCAGCACCATGTCCGCGCCCGCAACGCCCGCCGCGATCTTTTCTTCCGTCAGCGGCCGGTCCAGCTCCCGAACCTCAACCCCGGCCTCCCGACATCTCCCGACAATCAGCTTCCCCATTCCCCCCCGCGCGCCGATAAGGGCCAGGGAGTCGATGGAGAGGAGGGAAGACTCCGGGGGAGGGGACCCCTTTTTGCAAAAAGGGGTCCCCTCCCCC
>NZ_JBLODY010000012.1:0-69045 GCF_047785625.1 Solidesulfovibrio sp. C21 | reverse complement strand
CCTTTTCTGAAGAAAAGGGTTCCCCCCGGACCCCCTTCCCAAAAGACTTTTAATAATAGCAAATAGTTGTATGTATAAGTCTCACCCCGCTATAAACTTTAGGAAGGGGAGAGCGCGAGAGGGGAGAACCCTTTCTTGAAAGGGTTTCCCCTCTCGCACTGTCTTCCTTAATCCTATCCTAAACTATCCCTTCAGCGCGTCGTAGACGTTGCCCACGATTTTTTCCGAAGGAGTCAGGGTCTTTTCGCCCGGGGTCCATTTGGCCGGGCAGGCTTCGGCCGGATGTTCGCGCAGATGCAGGTTGGCCTGGCATTTGCGCAGCAGTTCGTCGGCGTTGCGGCCCACGTTGTAGAAGTTGACTTCCTTGGACACCAGCACCCCGTCGGGGTTGATGATGAAGGTGCCGCGAAGGGCCAGTCCCGCTTCCGGGTCGTAGACGCCGAAGTAGCGCGCGACCTGTCCGGTGGGGTCGGCGGCCATCTTGAATTTGACGTTTTCCAGCAGCCTTTCGCTGTTGCGCCAGGCCAGGTGGGCGAATTCGGTGTCTGTGGACACGGAGAAGACCTCGAAGCCCATCTTGGACAGTTCCGCGTGCTTGGTGGCGAGGTCGGCGAGCTCGGTGGGGCACACGAAGGTGAAGTCGGCCGGGTAGAAGACCAGGATGGTCCATTTGCCGGCTTTCTGGATCTCTTCCATGGACATCTCGCCGAACCCGCCCTCGGTCGGGTCGTAGACCTTCATGGAAAAGTCGACCACTTCCTGGCCGACGGTGGCTTCGGGCACTTCGATGCAGCATTCCTCGTCGTATTCATGTTCATGTTCGTGATCGTGCATGGGTACGTCCTTCATGTTTGGGGTTGCCGAAATCAGTCCGGTTCTCGTTACAGCTTATGGACCGGCCGGGGACAAAAGGCAATATGCGTCGGTTACGGACGGGGCCGTCTCTGGACAAGGTCCGCCCAAGCCGCTAGTTTTTGAAAATACACCACTCCGGGCCTGTCCCCCAGGGAGGAACCATGTTGCATCCGCTTCTGTCGCCAAGGCGTGTTTTGTTCGCGGCGATCCTGTGCACCCTGGCGTTTTTCGCCGCGCCGTCGTCCGCCCCGGCCCAGCAGGTCAATCCGTACGGCAACTGTTGCGTGGCCCAAGTGACCATGGACAATGATTCGGCCAACACCTGGACCGTCATCTGCGGTTCCTGCGCGACCAATCCCGGCCGCTACACCGTGACCCAGCCGGACCCGGCCAAGCTTATCTTTCTCGGGCCGAACGGGGTTTCGGCCGGCAGTCCGTATGACGCGGCCGTTGCCATCTGCCGCTGTCCCTCCCAGAACACCCGCCGGGCCTGGGAGAAAAAGATGCGGACGTTCGAGGGCAACTAGCCCGAGGTGCTTTGGGAAAGAGTCCGGTGTTTTGTCAACAGAAATAACGTGTTGTGACATGGTATGCCAGGGTTTGCGCTGTCGTTGCCTGGAGTCGAAGCCGGTTCGTCCCGGAAATGGGCCGGCGGTTCGGACGTCGTTCATGGGCACACCATGGCCATGTTTTCGGTAAAAGGCAATAGGATTGATTCCTATTTTCATTCAAAGACCATTTTTTCGTAGGGGGACCGGCGCGGCGTCGGCGTCCCCGATCGTCGGAGGAATCATGCGTGTTGTCGCGTTACGTCTGCTTGTCTCCGCCTTGTTGGCCGCAAGCGTGGGGCTCGCCGGTTGTGCCGGGCGTCCGGCCCCGGTCGCGCCTGTCGATCCCCAGTCCGTGCGCACGGTGCGCGCGGCGCTGCTCAATGTGCTGTCCTGCCCGAGTGTGACCTGTTCGGTGGTCGAAGACCTGCATGCCGGGGACAAGGTGGCGTTGCTCACCCCCGAGATCAACGGCTGGTACCAGGTCCGGGTGCTGGGAGACGGCCAGGAGGGGTATTTGCAGGCACGATTTCTCGGCCGTTAGGGCGGGATTGTCAAAAAAAGAAATAGTATTTTTTATAATACTGGAGGAGAATATTTCCCTTGCGGCAGGCGTGGTGCCCCCACGCGGGGAGGCGGTAGAGAGAAAGGTTCGGGCGCGCCCGGACGGACGCCGCCGGCTGGGCGGAGGGCCGGTCTGTGCCGCAAGGCTTCTTTCGAATGACGCCCGCGTCGGCGTCAATGCTTTGTCCGCATCCGGATGCGCAAAGCGTGGCATGCAGTGTTGCCGGCCGCGTGTGGTCCGTGTTGCGCTTTTGTCTGCAGCGCGGCCGTCCGCAATCGTCTTGTGTTTCAAAAAATACGACTTTTCCTTTCTCCCGCCAGGGGTGTCGTTTTTTATCGACATGCCGGGTTGTTGCCTTTGTCGCAATGGCGCTCACCCGGGTGCCGTTGCGGGCCGGGATTATCGGTATTTGTGAAAAAGTTATTTTTCAAGCGCCGAAACAGTGGTAAAACGCCTGTCGCGCCGTGAAGCGGCTTTGCAAGAAAGATATTTTCCCTTACTGTCCGTTCATGTTGTAACAATGGATGGTTCCCTTTTTCACGAAAGACTCTCCCGGGACCTCCCGGCTGCTATTGGAGGTGCGTATGCGACTGCGACTGTCCCTCACCGGCAAGATCATCGCCTTGCTCCTTTTTACCGTCCTCCTGCTCACGGCGGCCATCTCCCTGACCGTACACCATTACCTCTCCGCCGGGCTCAACCGCATCAGCCAGCAGCAGATCAACAGCAAGGCCGACGCCGTGGACTTCATGCTCAAGCAGGCCGGGCAGGAGGTCAAGGGCGCGACGTTCATGCTGGCCACGCGCCCCGATGTGGTGGCGGCCGTGGCGGCCGGGGACAAGGCCAAGCTGGTGGAGATCGCCAAAGAGGCCCAACGGGAATTGCGCATTCAGTTCGTGACCATCGCCAATGCCCAGGGTGTGGTCCTGGCCCGCAGTCATTCGGCGAAATCGGGCGATTCCATCAAAAAGCAGATCAACGTGCAAAAGGCCCTGGCCGGCCAGTCCTCGCTGGGCCTGGAAGAAGGCACGGCCGTCAAGTTCTCGCTACGCGCCGGGTGTCCCGTCAGGGCGGACGGCAAGGTGGTCGGCACCGTGACCACGGGCATCAACCTTTCCTCCAGCAATGCCTTCGTGGATGAAATCAAGAAGGTCCTCGGCACGGAATGCACCATCTTTTACGGCGATACCCGCGTGGCCACCACCATCGAGCGCGGCGGCAAGCGGGCCATCGGCACCCGCATGGACAACCCCGAGGTGCTGGATACGGTCATCAGCAAGGGCAACCGTTTCCTCAAGATCAACCAGATCCTCGGCCGGGACTACAACACGGCCTACTGGCCCATGGTCGGGGCCGACGGCAAGATCACGGGCATGTTGTTCATCGGCAGCGAGCGCGACGGTATCGCGGCCACGGAACGCACCATCTTCTATTCCGTGCTGGCCGCGTCCAGCGTGGTGGCCTTGGTGGTGCTGGTGGTGGGATTTTTCACCGCCCGGGGCATGACTTCGCCGCTGCGCCGGGTCATCGACCTGGCCCGCAAGGTGGCCAAGGGCGACTTGGAGGCCAAGCCGCAAGGGCGTTTTTCCGGCGAGATGGCCGACCTGGTCGGCGCCATCGAGAAGATGGTGTCGGGCCTTAAGGCCAAGATCGCCGAGGCCGAGATCATGAGCCAGGAAGCCGGCGAGGAGGCGGCCCTGGCCGAGGTCGCCCGCAAGGAGGCCGAACAGGCCCGGGAACAGGCCGAGGTGGCCAAGCGGGAAGGCATGCTGGAGGCGGCCGAAAAGCTCGGCCATGTGGTCGAGAGCATCATCGACGCCTCGGGCGAACTGGAAAACCAGGTGGATCATGTGCGCAGCGGCGCCGACCAGCAGCGCGACCGCTTGCGCGAGGTGGTGGAAGCCATCTCCCAGATGACGTCCACCGTGCTCGACGTGGCCAAGAACGCCTCCCGGGCCGCCCAGTCCGCCGATGACACCAAGTCCAAGGCCTCGGCCGGGAGCTCCGTGGTCGAGGATTCCGTGCGTTCCATCGGCCGGGTCAACACCGTGTCCACGGACCTCAAGACCGCCATGAGCGCGCTGGGCGAACAGACCCAGGCCATCGGCCGCGTCATGTCCGTCATTTCCGACATCGCCGACCAGACCAACCTGCTGGCCTTGAATGCCGCCATCGAGGCCGCCCGGGCCGGCGAGGCCGGACGCGGCTTCGCGGTCGTTGCCGACGAGGTGCGCAAGCTCGCCGAAAAGACCATGACCGCCACCAAGGAAGTGGGGCAGGCCATTGTCAGCATTCAGCAGTCCGTGGCCGGCAATATCGAGAGTGTGGACAAGGCGGCCGTGGCCGTGTCCGAGGCCACCGGGCTGGCCGAGAAGTCCGGCGGCGTGTTGCGCGAGATTCTCGATCTGGCCGAGACCAGCGCCCGGGAGGTGGCCGGCATCGCCGCCGCCGCCGAACAACAGTCGGCCGCGGCCGAGCAGATCAACAAGGCCATGAACGAGGTCAGCGAGGTGGTGGAATCCACCAGTTCCGGCATGCACGAATCCGCCCAGGCCGTGCACGCCCTGGCCGACCTGTCCGGCGATATGGACCAGATTATCGAAAAGCTGCGCAAGGCGTAAGAAGGGAGCGGAACGCTCCGCCGGAGGAGGGGACCTTCCATGGAAGGTCCCCTCCTTTCATTTTATTGATGGCGTTGCGGCCTTTCTGCCTGCTGCAAGGCGAGGTTCGCGCACAGCGGTCCTGACTAAACTTCTATAGCCACACCCTCCTCAATCTACTGATTTTTGTTCTATTGATATGAAAAACCATTGTATACAGGGCTGGCGTAAAAAGCAGTGTCAGAATTGTCGCAACGAATAATCCGCCCATGATGGCTACGGCCATAGGCCCCCAGAACACGTTGCGTGACAGGGGAATCATGGCCAGGATCGCGGCCAGGGCCGTCAGCACCACGGGGCGTGTCCGCCGGATGGTCGCATCGATCACGGCTTCCCAAGCCCCCATACCTTCCTGTCTGTCCTTCCCGATCTGGTCCACCAGAATGACGGTGTTGCGCATGATCATACCGGCCAAGGCGAGAACGCCGAGCATGGCCACGAATCCGAAGGGTTGGTGGAAGAGCAACAATGCGCCCACAGCGCCGATCAGACCCAGGGGAGCCGTTGTCAACACCAGGAAGAGGCTCGGGAAACTCTGTAGTTGAAACATCAGTAAAAGGAGCATGACCCCTCCGGCTACTGGCAACAGGTCGACAATGGAACGGTTGGCTTTACCGCTTTCTTCGTAAGCCCCGCCGATTTCGATCCGGTAGTCCGGCGGAAGCGCTTTCTCGAGGGGTTTGAGCTTGGGCGCAATCTGCAGGGTGACATCCGGTGCCTGCACGCCCTTTTTGACTTCCGCCCGTACGGTGATCGTCAAGTCACGGCTTTGCCTCCAGAGAATGGGCTCCTCGTACACATATTTCAACCGCGCCACCTGGGAGAGGGGAATAATTTTTCCATTGCGGATACTGATGGTCAAATCCGCCAGGGCTTCCGGACGCAACCGTTCCTCGGGAACGGCCCGCGCCACGACGTTGACCAACTCGATGCCGTCGCGGACCTGGGTGATGGTGACGCCGGAAAGGAGCGCCTGAAGGGACTCGGCAATGTCCTGGGGGGTAAGCCCCAGGACCCTGGCCCGGTCCTGGTCCACCACCAACCGGATCGCCCTGGCCTGCTCGTTCCAATCCAGGTTGACGTCTGCGGTGTTGGGGTTGGCGCGCATGATGTCGCGAACCTGATACGCAATTTCCCGCACCCGCTTCGGGTCGGGGCCGATGACACGAAATTGCACGGGATAGCCGACAGGTGGCCCCAGAAACAACGTTGTCACGCGCACCCTGGCCTCGGGGAGTCCCCCCTGAGCGGCAAAGGCTTCGATGCGAGCCTTGACCCGGTCACGGGCGGCGGCGTCCGCCGTATTGAGTACGATGACGCCATAGCTGCTGTCGGGAAGTTCCGGCGCCATGGGCAGAAACCAGCGGGGCGCACCCGAGCCGATGTAGCTGGTGTATGTCTTGACGTCCTGATCCGCCTTGCAAAAGCTTTCCATCTCTTCCACAGCCTTGGCCGTCGCCTTGAAGGCGGACCCGGCAGGCAGCCGCACTTCGACCAAAAGTTCCGGGCGGGTGGAGGACGGGAAGAACTGGCGCGACACGAAGGAGAACCCGACGATGGACGCAATAAATAGAAGCGCAGTAAGGCAAACGATCGTCTTGCGATATGCGACGCACCAGGCAACGAGGCGACGCAGCCGGAGATAGACCGGCGTCTGATAAATGGCGTGCGGATCTTCATGGCCGATGCCGTGGAAATCCGGCAACAACTTGAGACCAAGGTACGGTGTAAAAATAACGGCCACCAGCCAGGACGTCACCAGGGAGATGGCCACCACCCAGAAAATGCCGCCCGCGTATTCACCAGAGGAGGATTTCGCGAATCCGACGGGTAAAAAACCCGCCGCTGTGACCAGTGTGCCGGTGAGCATGGGAAAGGCCGTGGCGGTCCAGGCGAACGTGGCGGCCTTGACCCGGTCGAACCCCTGCTCCATTTTGACCACCATCATTTCCACTGAAATGATGGCGTCGTCGACCAAAAGCCCCAGGGCGATAATGAGCGCGCCCAGGGAGATGCGTTCCAGGCTTATGCCGAGCACACTCATGATGGTCATGACCATAGCCAGCACCAGCGGCACGGCAAGCGCCACGACAATGCCCGTGCGCCAGCCCAGCGACAGGAAACTCACGGCCAGCACGATGACCAGCGCTTCAACGAACGACCGGACGAACTCGAACACGGATTCGTCCACGACTTGCGGCTGGTCGGCGACCCGGCTGATCTCGAAGCCCAGCGGCAGGTCCTCCTTGATGCGGTCCATGGCGGCGTCCAGGTTGCGCCCCAGTTCGAGAATGTTGCCGCCCTGGGCCATGACCACGCCCAGGGCGATGCCGGGCTTGCCTTCATGGCGGGCGACAAACGTCGGAGGGTCCTGGGGGCCACGGTGAAAGGTCGCGATATCTCCCAAACGAAACACCTTGCCGCCGCTTTCGACAGGCACTTCGGCCAGGGCATCAACGCCTTTGAGGGCGCCGTCCACGCGTATATAAACCGAGTCTGTGGCAGTCTCCAGGTCGCCGGCCGGCGTCACTTCGTTTTGCTTGGCAATGGAGTTGAAGACGGCTTGGGGCGCGATCCCCAAAGTGGCCAGCTTGGCGTTGTTGATCTCCACGAAGATGCATTCGGTTTGATCGCCGTAAAACCGCACCTTGGTCACGGAAGGCACCCGAAGCAGGGCCTGCCGGATGATTTCGGCCTCATCCTTGAGTTGACGTATGGTGAAGTCCGGGCCGGTCAAGACATACAACACCGAATCCACGTCACCGAACTCGTCGTCGAAAAAGGGGCCAAGGACGCCGGAGGGAAGATTGTATTTGATATCCCCCACCCGTTTTCGGACCTGGTACCAACATTCCTGCACCTCGGATGCAGGCGTTGATTCCAATATTTCGAGCTTCATGACCACGCTGCCGGGCCTGGAGTAGGTATACACCTTGTCGAAGTAGGGAACTTCCTGAAGTTTTTTCTCAATAGGATCGGCCACCAGGCGCTGCATCTCGTCGGCCGTGGCTCCTGGCCAAGCCGCGCTGATGAGCATCTGTTTCACGGTGAAATCGGGATCTTCGGCTCTCCCGAGATGGATATACGACCATGCCCCGGACAGGGAGACAAGGATGATGAGGAACAAGGTGAGCGGCCGGTGGGTGACGGCCCACTCGGACAGGTTGATCCCTTTCACCGGACATCCTCCTTCTCCCCTTCGGCCAGGCGAACGGTCAGCCCCTTGTCAAGCTTTTGGACGCCGGAAGTGACGATCATGTCGCCGGTTTCAAGCTGCCCCCGCACAAAGGCGTCCCCCTCCGTATAATGGTCCACCGTAACCGCTATAAAGGTCAGTTGCCCGGTCCGCGCATTCACGAGCCAGACACCTGGCCCACCACCCTGGTTGAACAGTGCGCTGGCAGGGATGCGGGCGGTCGGCGTGTCGAAGGGCTCGGAGAGGTGGAGGGTGGCCGTCATGCCCAGGTGCACAGCGGCATCGGCGTCTGGCAGCGAATACCGCACGGCATAGGTTCTGGTAGCCGGGTCGGCCGACGGGGAGGTTTCACGCAACACGGCACGGTAACGGACGTCACGGTTTGACCAGAGGGAAATTTCCGCCTTCGTTTCCTTGATGTCCCGGAGGCGTCGTTCGGGAATGTCGACCAGGACTTCCAAGGCTCCTTTCTGGGCCACGGTGACGACGCTCTGGCCTTGAGAAACGACCTGGCCGGCCTCGGCGCTCGTCTTGGTGACCACGCCATCGGTGCTCGAAAGCAGTTTGGCATAACCGAGCTGGCTTATGGCCAGCTTGAGGGCGCTGTCGGCCCTCTCCACCCGCGACCTGGCCTCATCGGCCGACAAGTGTTTGAGATCGTATTCGGATTTGCTGACCACCTGCTTGGACAGCAAGGTGGCATAGCGCTTTTCATCGCGCGTGGCCTGCTCTCTGCTGGAAATGGCGGCTCGAAGTTCCGCCTGGGCGCTCTCCATGGAGAGGTGGAGGTCTTTTTCGTCCAAGGTCGCCAGCACTTGGCCTTCCTTGACATGGTCCCCGACATCCACCAGGCGTTTTTCGATGCGTCCGCCCACCCGAAAGGATTCCTGCACTTCGTGGCGCGCCACAATGACACCGGGGTAGGTTCGTCGTTCTGTCCCCTTGTCCAAGGCGATCCGCATGGTGTTGACCACTGGCCGGAAGGGAGGACTGGACTTGGCCTCGTGACAACCGACGAGGCAAAGGCTCAGTATCGCCATGAAAAGCAACATGCCGCAATAAACTTCCATGCATTTCGGCAACGCGAATTTATGCTGTGAGGACATGAGGAGACCATCCTGATTCTCGAGTTGCTGGTGTAAAATTATGTACTGGCCGAGCTAAGCCCATGCAAAATAAGATCAAGCAATTGGCCAAGCTCTTCCTCAAGGCTATCTTGGCCATTTCCGTTTTTTTCGTCGTTGATACCGTGCTCGAGAAGCGATGGATAAACAAAGACTGCTAGAGATTCATGGACGGCTTTCGCCATCTTCGAGCTGTTTACAGCCCTAAATTCTCCAGAAGAGATGCCTTGTTCAATAATTATTCTCATCAAGTCTTCGATGCGATCGCTGTGCCCTTGGATTACTGACCAATGCTCGTCCATCGCAACAGAAACCATATCATACAAACGTTTTTCCTTGATGATATTATCTTTGACAGTCCTATGGTATTCTAGAATAAATCGCTTCAATCGGTCGGTTGAAGAACCATCCCTGACTAATGATTCCCAGCATTGAGACTCGATATGATGTACCAGGCGATCACAAATTGCTTCATTAATACTCGCCTTAGATGGGAAGTATCTGTAGATATTTGCCTGGCTCATTCCAAGAGTCTTGGCAATGTCGGTAACTGTTGTTTTGGCGTATCCAATTTGGCGAAATAAATTTTCGGCAGTCTCAATGATGTGTAGTTTTGTTGTCTCCATAGCAGATACGGTTGCTTTTCGCCCCATGTGTCCGACCTCGTTTTAGAGAAATTCAGGTCAAGTCCAAGCTTTGTCCAAAATTAATTATAAATTTTATTATTTATTATTTTTCATGTCAAGCCAAAAATGAGGAACAAGCTCCTTACTGGCGTAGATCCTGGCAGTACCGGCCGCGAAGTCGACCTCATCCCACCTGAGGGACAAGAGTTCGGACTCCCCAGGACGAGTTCCCGGGTTGAAGCAGACCTCCATGGCCCATTTGAGGTGGGGTTCGGCGTGCTCCATGATCTTCCTGGCGTCGTCCAGGGGGAGGCGTGATCGAATCGAGAGGCTGATCGGCCGATGGTCGCATGGGGCCCGGGCAGCAGGCCCCATGCGGGCAAGCTTTACGTTGGGCGATGACAATCAGTAGCCATCGGCATGGCTGGTGATATGAAGATCCTGGCCGAAATCGAGGCTAGTGTCACGTTCGCTAAATTCCATTGATCTATGAGGAGAGCGGTTTCCCCTCGTAGGTCCATTTGAAGGGATGCGCCCGTTGCTCGTTGTAGCGCCGAATATAGGTCATGATCTGGGAGACGAGGGCTTGCCTCGATTTCCAAATGCCTCCCTTGAGAACGTCTTTTGTGAAGATGTTGAACCATATCTCGACTTGGTTCAGCTTGTGGGGTTTAAGGTCTCCAGCATTGAGAATTTCATGGATTGTCGAAACGGAATAGCCGACAGCATCAGCCAGTTTTCGCATGCTCCAACGGGTGCTCCCGTCGAGTGGCTTCGTGCAGGCAAGGGCCATGGAAACTTGGGGGAAGGGGAGTAACACTCACCCACCAGCTTGCCACAGCCCGGACGGCTTTCCAGCCAAGAAAAGCCATGAGGGAGAGCCCCGCCCACGCGGGGCTCTTTGTTTTTCAATTCCAGGATACAATCAAGTCAGGCTTTACGAAATCATTAACAAAATTCTTACGCTTTCACCCCGCATTTTAACACCATCCTGACACCGGACCTGTTATCTTCCCATCGTCCGAATCCGCATGAAAGGGAGGAACACGCCATGCGTGCACTTTTTTGGGGGGACTTGCTGACAGTGCTAGGTATCGTGGGGCCGACGTTGGTCACGTTCGTCCTGATCGGAATTCTCGGTCGCCTCAAGGAGAAATAGCCATGGGCACAGTGCTCGTCCTTGCCGCCATCGTGGCGGCAGGCCTTTTTATCTATCTCCTCTTTGCGTTGCTCAAACCGGAGTCCTTCGAATGACCACCATCGATTTCACCCGTGTCATTCTGTATCTTCTGGTCCTTTTGGTCCTGGCTTGGCCTCTGGGACTCTATATGGCTCGAATTTATGAGGGACGTCCCGTTTTTTGGGACCGCGTTGGCCGTCCCTTGGAACGCCTAGTCTATTGGTTCTGTGAAATACGACCAACAACGGAGATGGATTGGAAAGGCTATGCCCTTGCAGCCGTGTCCCTAAACGCTGTTGGAATGCTTGCTGTATATGCGTTGCAACGCCTGCAAGGTGTGCTGCCGCTCAATCCCCTGGGGCTCGGCGGCGTCTCTTCAGGCGTCGCCCTCAACACGGCCATAAGTTTCGCCTCCAACACCAACTGGCAGGCCTACGGCGGCGAGTCCACCATGAGCTTCGCCACCCAGATGCTGGCTCTGACCGTGCAGAACTTCCTGTCGGCGGCCACGGGCATGGCCGTCCTGGCCGCGCTCATTCGCGGCCTATCCCGTCGGGAGGCGCAACACCTCGGCAACTTCTGGGTGGATTGCACCCGAAGCGTCACGCACATCCTCTTGCCGCTGTCCCTCCTTCTGGCCGTGCTCCTCATGGCCCAGGGCGTGCCGCAGACCTTTCAGGGGTCGGTCACAGCCAGGTTGCTGGACCCCGTGACCTACAACAAGCCCGTGGTCGACGGAAACGCCGCGCCCAGCCTGGACGCCGCTGGCAAGCCCATGACCGAATCCGCTGTGGCGGCGGAACAGAAAATAGCCTTAGGCCCGGTGGCCTCCCAGGAAGCCATCAAACAGCTTGGCACCAATGGCGGTGGTTTTTTCAACGTCAATTCTTCCCATCCGTTTGAAAATCCGACGCCGCTTTCCAATTTCCTCGAGGTGTTGGCCATCCTGCTTATCCCGGCCGCCTTGTGCATCACGTTTGGCCGCATGGTCCGGGACATGCGCCAGGGTGTGGCGGTATTGGCGGCCATGGTCATTCTCTTCGCGCTCTTTCTGTTCCCCTGCCTTACGGCCGAGCAGGCCGGCAATCCTCGGTTAACCACCCTGGGTGTGGACACTGCGGCCATGGACACGCCGCTTACCGCAGCCCGCCCCGGTGGGAATATGGAAGGAAAGGAACTCCGCTTCGGCGTTGTGGACTCGGCCCTTTGGGCCACGGCCACCACCGCCGCCTCCAATGGCTCGGTCAATTCCATGCACGACAGCTTCACGCCCCTGGGCGGGCTTTTCCCCATGCTGCTCATGCAGCTTGGCGAGGTGGTCTTCGGCGGCGTGGGCTCGGGGCTTTACGGTATGCTGGTGTTCGCCGTCGTGGCCGTGTTCGTGGCCGGACTCATGGTGGGACGCACGCCCGAATACCTGGGCAAGAAGATCGAGGCCTTTGAAATGAAGATGGCCGCCCTGGTCATCCTCATCCCGCCGTTTCTGGTCCTTTGCGGCGCAGCCGTGGCCGTGGCCACCGGGGCCAGGACAGCCATAAGCAACCCCGGGGCCCATGGGTTCTCGGAAATCCTCTACGCGTTTTCCTCCATGGGCAACAACAACGGCAGCGCCTTCGCCGGGTTGGCCGCCGACAGGCCGTATTACGCCTGGGCCGGGGCTTTTGCCATGTTCGTCGCCCGCTACTGGCTCATCGTGCCCACCCTGGCTTTGGCCGGCTCCTTGGCCGGAAAGAAAATCATTCCCACCGGAGCCGGTACGCTGTCTACCCATACGCCGCTTTTCGTGGGCCTGCTCGTGGCCGTGGTCCTGACCGTGGGAGCGCTTACCTTTATCCCCGCCCTGGCCCTCGGTCCCGTCGTCGAACACCTCATGCTGTCGCAGTAAGGAAGGATGTCGCCATGTGCGCCAAGACCCGTTCCCGTCCCCTGTTCGATCCGCCGCTGGTGCGGCGGGCCGTGCTCGATGCGTTCCTCAAACTCACTCCGGCTTGCCAGGTGCGAAACCCGGTCATGTTCACCGTGTACGCGGGCAGCATCCTGACCACCATTCTTCTTATCCAATCCCTGACCGGCCACGGCGAAGCCTCGCCGGGATTCACAGGGGCCATCGCCTGCTGGCTGTGGTTCACGGTGCTTTTCGCCAACTTCGCCGAGGCCATGGCCGAGGGTCGGGGCAAGGCCCAGGCCGATTCCTTGCGCAAAGCCAAAAAGGATCTCCCGGCCAAAAAGCTGGACGAAGCCTCGCGTGATGCCCGCGTTACCGTGGTTTCCTCGGCCGAGTTGCGCAAAGACGACCTGTTTCTGGTCGAAGCCGGGGACGCCATCCCTTGCGACGGCGAAATTCTCGAAGGCATCGCCTCGGTGGACGAATCGGCCATCACCGGCGAATCCGCCCCGGTCATCCGCGAGGCCGGCGGCGACCGAAGCGCCGTCACCGGCGGCACCAAGGTGCTGTCCGACTGGCTGGTGGTCCGTGGCACGGCCGAGCCCGGCCAAACCTTCCTCGATCGCATGATCGCCATGGTGGAAGGAGCCAAGCGCCGCAAGACCCCCAACGAAATCGCGCTCAACATCTTGCTCGCCGCCCTGACCATGATCTTCCTGGTGGTGTGCGTGACCCTCTATCCCTACTCCGCCTTTGCCGTCGGACAGGCCGGGCATGGCTCGGTCATCACCGTGACGGTATTGGCGGCGCTTTTCGTGTGCCTGGCCCCCACCACCATCGGCGGACTGCTCTCGGCTATCGGCATCGCCGGCATGGACCGCTTGATCGCCGCCAACGTCATCGCCATGTCCGGCCGGGCCGTGGAGGCCGCCGGCGACGTGGACGTGCTGCTTCTGGACAAGACCGGCACCATTACCCTGGGCAACCGCCAGGCGACTGAATTTCTGCCCGCTCCGGGAGTAGAACCGACTGAACTCGCCGATGCCGCCCAGTTGTCCTCTCTGGCCGACGAGACCCCCGAAGGCCGCAGCATCGTGGTCCTGGCCAAGGAGCGCTTCGGGCTGCGCGGCCGGGACATCCATGAACTGGGCGCGCATTTCGTGCCCTTTACCGCCGCCACCCGCATGAGCGGCGTGGACCTGCCGGGCCGCTCTATCCGCAAAGGCTCCCCGGACGCCATCGAGGCCTATGTGGCCGAGGCCGGGGGTGGATTCCCCGAAGCGGTGCGGGAAGCGGTACGACGGGTGGCCAAGGACGGCGGTACGCCGCTTCTGGTGGCCGAGGAAGGCAAGGTGCTCGGGACGGTGTGGCTCAAGGACATCGTCAAGGGCGGCATCAAGGAGCGTTTTGCCGAACTGCGGCGCATGGGCATCAAGACCGTCATGGTCACTGGGGATAATCCGCTCACCGCCGCCGCCATCGCCGCCGAGGCCGGGGTGGATGATTTCCTGGCCGAAGCAAGACCCGAAACCAAGCTCCAGCGCATCCGGGACATCCAGGCCGAAGGCAGGCTCGTGGCCATGACCGGCGACGGCACCAACGATGCTCCGGCCCTGGCCCAGGCCGACGTGGGCGTGGCCATGAACACCGGCACCCAGGCGGCCAAGGAGGCCGGCAACATGGTGGACCTGGATTCCAGCCCCACCAAACTCCTGGAGATCGTGGCCATCGGCAAGCAGCTGCTCATGACCCGGGGGGCGCTGACCACCTTTTCCATCGCTAACGACATCGCCAAGTACTTCGCCATCATCCCGGCGGCTTTTGTCGGCACCTATCCGGCCTTGGCCGCGCTCAACATCATGGGACTCAAAACCCCCCAAAGCGCCATCCTGTCGGCCGTCATCTTCAACGCCCTCATCATCGTTTGCTTAATCCCCCTGGCGCTCAAGGGCGTGCGCTACCGGGCTGTTGGCGCGGCCCGGGCCTTGCGGGACAATCTGCTCATTTACGGCCTGGGGGGCTTGGTGACGCCTTTTATCGGCATCAAACTCATCGACATGCTTTTGTCCGCCCTGCACCTGGCCTAGGAGGAACATCATGTGGCGAAAGATAGGCAGAGAACTCTGGATGGGTGTCGGCTTCTTGATTTGCATGACCGTACTGACGGGACTTGCCTACCCGCTGGTTGTGACGTTCATGGGCAAAGGCATCTTCCCCCATCAGGCCGCGGGGAACGCCGTTGTCCGAAACGGTGAGGTGGTGGGATCGGCCCTGATCGGACAGCAGTTCGTTTCGCCGGGGTATTTCTGGAGTCGTCCCTCGGCCACGGCCCCCATGCCCTACAATGCCATGGCTTCGTCTGGTTCTAATCTTGGTCCCAGCAATCCGGCCCTGGTCGAAGCCGTAAACCAGCGCAAAATAGCGTTGGCTACCGCCGATCCTGGGAACTCGGCCGGGCTGCCGGTGGACCTGGTCACGTCCTCGGCTTCGGGGTTGGACCCGGACATCAGCCCAGCCGCAGCCTTCTACCAGGTCGGCCGGGTGGCCAAGGCCCGGGGACTCTCCGAGCAAACCGTGCATGATTTGGTGGAAAGCCGCATAGAGGGTCGCCAGTTCGGCATTCTGGGCGAGCCCCGGGTCAACGTCTTGAGGCTCAATCTGGACCTGGACGCCCTGGTGGGAAAAGCGGACAATCAAAAATCCCGCAACCCGTAGGAGCCGCCATGGCCATGGACAACGACGGCCGCCCTGATCCCGACGCCTTGCTGGCGCTGGCTCGCAAGGAGGAAACGGACGGACATAACGGGAAGTTGCGCATTTTTTTCGGCGCGGCCCCGGGCGTGGGCAAAACCTATTCCATGCTCGAAGCGGCCAGGGCCGCCCTCGACGAAGGCCTGGACGTCGTGGCGGGCGTGGTGGAGACCCATGGGCGGACGGAAACCGAGGAACTCCTGTCCAGAATCGCTGTTTTGCCCAGACAGCGCATCGCCTACAAGGGGCATGAGCTGTCCGAATTCGACCTGGACGCCGCCCTGGCCCGTCGGCCGGCGCTGCTGCTCGTGGACGAGCTGGCCCACACCAACGCCCCCGGCAGCCGCCACGCCAAGCGTTGGCAGGATGTGCGCGAACTGCTGGCCGCCGGCATCGACGTCTACACCACGGTCAACGTGCAGCACATCGAAAGCGTCAACGACGTGGTCGCCCAAATCACCGGCGTTCGGGTGCGCGAGACCGTTCCGGATACGGTGTTGGAAGAAGCCGACGCCATCGTGCTGGTGGACCTGCCTGTGGAAGATTTGCTGCGCCGCCTGCGCGAGGGCAAGGTTTACGTGCCCGAGCGCGCCGAATGGGCGGCAGAGCACTTCTTCCGCTCGGGCAACCTGTTCGCCCTGCGCGAACTGGCCCTTCGCTTCACGGCCGAGCGCATCAGTGCCGAAGTTCTCGTCTACCGCAAAGGCCACGCCATTGAAGCCACTTGGCCCACAGCCGAGCGGCTGCTGGTATGCGTGGGGCCAAGCCCGACCTCGGCCAAGCTCATCCGGACCGCCAAACGGGCCTCCGCAGCCCGGCACGTCTCCTGGATCGCGGCCTTCGTGGAGTCGCCGCGCTTGTCCGACGTGCAGCGCCAGTCGGCTGCGGAAAATCTCCGCTTGGCCGAAAAGCTCGGGGCTGAAGTGGCCACCATCGCCGGTCCCCGGGTTTCCGAGGAGATCGTGGCTCTGGCCCGGTCCAAGAACGTCTCCACCATTATCATTGGCAAACCGGTGCGGCCGCGCTGGAAGGACTTTCTTCTCGGCAGCCCCGTGGACGAACTCATCCGCAAAAGCGGCGAAATCGACGTCCACGTCATCCGAGGCGACATCGGAGGAGAGACCGAGCGTATTGTCGGGGGAATGGCCAACCCCCGGATCTCCTGGCGTCCCTATGTCGCCAGCCTAGCCATTTGGGCAGCCGCCACGGCCGTGTCCTTCGCCATGTTTCCTAACTTTCAGTTAAGCAACCTCATCATGGTGTACCTGCTCGGTGTGGTGGTGGCGGCCATGACCTGCGGCAGGGGGCCATCCCTCCTTACCGTAGTGGCCAGCGTCCTGGCCTTTGATTTTTTCTTCGTGCCGCCGCGTTTCACCTTTGCCGTCAGTGACACACAGTATGTCGTCACCTTTGCCATCATGCTTGGCGTGGCCTTGGTCATAAGCCGGCTGACCACGCGTATGCGCGATCATGCCACCCTGGCCCGGGACCTGGAGCGGCGGGCCGGTCTCATGCTGGCGCTTTCCCAACGTTTGACCGAGGCTCGCGGCTTGGATGTCGTGGCCGATACCGCCGGGCGCTCCGTTGCGGAACTGTTGGCCTGCGACGCAACCGTGCTTGTGCCAGACGCAGGCGGCGGGCTGCGCCAAGCCCGGAATCATTCCCCAGCCTTTCTTGATGCCAAGGGGTATGGAGCGGCCCATTGGGTCTTTGAAAACGGCCACGCCGCTGGGCGGGGCACCGACACCCTGCCGGACGTCCAAGCGCTTTTTTTGCCGCTTACCGGCCGGGACAAGGTCATGGGCGTTCTGGTGGCCGCGCCGGCATCGCCAAAGGAATTTTTCCCGGAACAGATTCGAATTCTGGATTCATTTGCCCAGCAGGTGGGATTGACCCTGGAGGTGGAACGGCTCCAGGAATCGGCGAAGCTCGCTCAACTCGAATCCGAGGCCGAGCGCCTCAAGGCTTCGCTTCTAAGCGCCGTGACCCACGACCTGCAAACTCCCTTGGCCGCCATATCGGGCTCGGCCGAAAGCCTGCTCCTGGCGAATGCCGCCATGGATCAAGAAACCCACGCCATGTTGGCCCGAAACATCCGGGACGAGGCCGAACGATTAAGCCGACTGCTTAATAACCTGCTGCGCCTGACCCGCCTGGAATCCGGGACCGTACGACTGCGCAAGGAGCCGATCCCCCTGGAGGAAATAGTAGGGACCGCCTTGTCCCGGATGGAAAAAAGCCTGGGCGAGCGGCCTGTGACCATTTCTCTACCCGAGGACCTGCCCATGCCGCCCCTGGATGGCTTGCTTATGGAACAGCTTCTCGTCAATCTCCTGGAAAACGTAGCCAAATATACTCCCGCCGGCTCACCGGTTCACATCGCTGGCCACAAAGTGGGAGAGGACGTGGAATTGATCGTGGCAGACCGAGGGCCGGGAATTCCACCCGATTCCTTGAAGCGGATATTCGATATCTTTTATCGTGCTCCTGGAGAAAAGCATCCACGAGGGTATGGACTGGGGCTGGCCATCTGCCGGGCCGTGGCCATGGCCCACGGCGGAAACATCCGGGCCGAAAACCGGCCCAAGGGCGGCACCCGGTTCATCGTCACCTTGCCTCTGGAGGCCGCCGCACACGGGAGCACCAGTCATGGTCCAGACGCCGGCAACAATCCTGGCCATTGAGGATGAAGCGCCCATCCGGCGCTTCCTGCGGGCCTATCTCGAAGGCCGAGGCTTTGCCTTGCTCGAAGCCACAACCGGCAGGGAAGGCCTGTCCATGGCCGCCTCGCACAATCCGGCCGTCATCCTGCTGGACCTGGGGCTGCCGGATATCGACGGCCTCACGGTGCTTTCAAGGCTTCGGGAGTGGACGCAAACGCCCATCATCATCCTGTCGGCCAGGGGACAGGAAAACGACAAGGTCGCGGGCCTGGACGCAGGGGCCGACGATTACCTGGTCAAGCCGTTTGGCGTGGGCGAACTTGAAGCCCGCATCCGGGTGGCCTTGCGCCATGCCGCCAAAATCGGGTCGAGCGAGGAAGAGGCGGTCTTTGTCTCCGGAGACCTACGCGTGGATTTCGCAGGCCGTAAGGTCACGGTGGGGGGACAAGAGGCGCATCTCACCCCCATCGAATTCAAGCTGCTTACCGTGATGGCCCGCCATGCCGGCAAGGTGGTCACCCAGGTTCAGCTCCTGCGGGAGGTCTGGGGTCGGTCGGCGACGGAGCAAGGGCATTACGTCCGCGTCTACGTGCACCAGTTGCGCCACAAGATTGAGCGCGAACCAGCCCGGCCAGTACATCTTAAGACCGAAACGGGTGTAGGTTACCGGCTGGAATGAGCCTTACGGACATACTCCGATTGCAACGCAGCACGTAGCCTTGAATTCCTTCGAATCGGCACATTGTTTATAATGAATACGGAGGAGCCTAACGCCCGTAGTCCATGCCTTTGGCATGATGCTTACCAGCCTTCTCACGACCGCAATGCTGCATGACAACGCCGGCTTTTTCGCGACCGAGAACCTTGGTCTACCACCACATCAACCCCTACGGCCTCTTTGAGCTGGACCTGGACGCGAGAATCCCTCTCGGAGATACGACAGCGGAGCCAGTCCCCGCTACTTGATACCTGGTAACACGAATGTTGGGTCTGGGCCGGGTCAGGGGTGGTGCCCCAGTTTCCGGTAGAGATTGCCGATGGGGAGACGGCGCAGGGCATAGGTGCCTTGGGGGAAGAAGCGGACTTCGAGGAGCTCGCCATCGGCGTCGGGGCGGGACTGGTCGAAGAGGAAGTTGCCCAGGGACCAGGCTTGGCAGGTATTGGCGTCGCAGGTGAGCGGCCAGGCGTGATGCGGGTGGCAACCGATGATGCATTGGGCCCCTGCCTCGGTCAGGGCCTTGCCCAGGGCCAGGACCCGCGGGTCGGGTTTGCGGGTGAATTCCGCGCCCCAATGGATCATGACGAAGAGCGGTTTGGGCTGCTTTGGGGTGATCAGCCGGTTGATGGCGGTCCGGGTCAGCAGATTGCGGCGTCTGGGGTCGGCATTGTCCAGGTCGGTCAGGGCGGCCAGGCGCAACGGGCCGATGTCTGTGGTCTGGTCGGCCAGGACGGGAAGGATGCCGACTCGGCGTAAGGTTTGGGCCATGCGGCGTAGGGCGTCGGGGCCCAGGTCTTTGGCATGGTTGTTGGCCAGTACGGCGACCGTGACGCCAAGGTCGCGCAGCAGGCGCAAAGTGTCGGCCTGGGGCATGCACAGGGTATAGGGACCGGGATTGGTCGGGCAGCGGGGGGAGAGTACGCCTTCCAGATTGACGACCAGCGGCACGCCGCCCGTACGTGTGCGCACCCAGCGGACGAGTTCCGTACGTTTGCCGGGGCGGGCCAGCAGTTTGGCCATGAAGCGCCCGAAAAAGGCGTCGCCGGTGAAAATGAACCGATTGGGGCCGGGCAGGAGAGCGTCCGGTGGGCCGTAGTACTGCACCATGTAGCTGGTAGAGCGAGTCACGGGCGTGGTGGCGTAGGCTTGACTGTTGCGGTTGGCCACGGTGATTGGGGCGGCATGATGGACGTCCCGTTGCAGGGTGCGTTGGAGAAAAAGCGCGCCCAGGCAATCCACATGGCGCGGCTGGTTGAGGCGAAGGAGCTTTTCCGGATCGGGATCGGCCACGAGGCGCAGGGTCTGCTGGTCCATGCGGGCGGCTTCAGCTGGCGTCAGGTAGTGCGAAAAGTCCGTGCTTTGGACGAGCAGGGTGTGGGCGTCAAGCAGCGGCGTCAGGGCCGTGGCCAGAATTTTCCATTGTTTTGGGGACGCCGTGGCCCGGATGGCCACGGCAACGAGGCGGGCCTTGGGAACGTGGTGGGCCAGAAACGGGGTCAGGGCCTGGACGCCGTGCTCATGGGAAAAAAGATTGGAGGCGCCCACCAGGGGACAGGCCAGCAACCGGTCCGTGGCCTCTCTGTCCAGGGCCACGGGGCCCAGCACGGTTTGGAAGTCCCGCACGGACACGGCAAAGGGCGTGGCCGAGCGGTGGAAGTGGTCCGGGCACAAAATGATCACCCGGTGGTAGTGTTGCGTGCGCAGGCGCGAGAAGGCGTCGGCGATGAGGTCGGCGGCCAGCAGGTGATGGGGCACGGTGAGGCCGGTGACGCGCCAGGGAATGGCCGGGGCAGGCTTTCGGGCCAGGGCCGCCTGGAAAAGTTCCGGCTCTGGGTACAGGGCGGGAAAAGGTGGTGCGGCCTGGGCCGTGGCGATGGCCAACAGCCAGAGCGCCACTCCCCAGCCCAAAGATATTTTGAACACCCCAACGACTCCTTTCCCCAGGGTGCTGCCCTGGACCTGCCGGGGGGAATCATTCCCCCCGGCCCCCTGGACGGGAGGGCCTTTTGTATTCCCCTTTGTGGAGGGTCCGGGAGGGGATTATCCCCTCCCGGCCGCCGGAGGCGTCTTGCCTATTGTGTGTCCAAGTCCTTGTACCACGCGTTTTTTGCGGGCAGGCGCGGCGGTCTGGCGTAGGCATCGGCCCGCCAGGCCTCGTCGGTGAGGCGGCCTTCGCTTAAGGGACGGGCGAATTCGTACTGGTTGTAGGCCGTGCCCACGGTGAGCCGTGGGCTGTTTTCGTTGCCTACCAGCACGAGCATGACATAGGGCATGCCCGTGGCCTCGTAGAGCACCTGTCCGGTGACTGCGTCGGTGTGGATGTCGGCAGTCAGACCACTTCTGTACTGGTCCTCGGTGAGGATGACCATTTCAAAAGGCGCGCTCATGAAACCAAGTCCCTGGGTACGCAACTTTTCGTATTCTTCCTCGGAAAGGGGCTGGTTGGCCATCTCCTTGGCCGCGAGGGAGCCGTAGAAGGCCAGAAGATCGTTGAACTCGCTCAGGCGTCCATACTCCTCCAGTTCAGCGGGGAGCAGCTTGTAGTGGGCGAATCCGGCTTTGACCGTGCCGATAAGCTTTCCCATGGCCGCCCAGAAGTCCGGGGCCGGTTCCACGAAGCCCTTGGGCACCGGGGGTGGCGTGCCTTCCTCCCCGCCGTCGCCGCTCTCGGCATAGTTCTGCTTGGCGTACAGCACGGTGGCGTGCTTGAGTTCGGTGTAGGAGCCAAGGATGGTTTCGATGCGCTTGGCCGGGAAGGGCGGGCTTTGCATGTAGGCCGGCCAACCCGGGCCGTGGTTGGTCTTGAGGGTGGACAGGACGTGGAGCCAGGCCGCGGCCAGGCTGTCGGACCAACTCTTTTCCGGCAGGCTGGCCAGTCCCTTGGCCGTGGCGTCCAGCCGTCCCAGGAAGGCTGTTACCTCGTCCGGGGAAAAGTTCTGGCCCGGACCGGCCAGGAAGGCGGCGGTGAACTCCCGGGCCGTGGCGTTGCCCAGGGCCGCCGGCACGAACAGGGCCGAAGGCATGGAGGGCAGGCGGACGTCGGTTTGTTCCTGGCCGGCGGTCAGGCGGGACAGTATCCAGGCGTCCGGGGAAAAACGCTGGCCAAACAGGCGGAAGTTTTTGAGTTGGGCGAGCGTGGCCTCCTTGGTGGTCTTGGGGATGGAGGGATCGACCAGGATGTCGGACAGGATGCGCGGCGTGGGCAACTCGTCGAGACGGCCGGCGAGCTTTCCCAGCATCTTCGGGTTCACGGCGTCGGCCAGGGAGAGCTTCTTTTGGCCCAGCGCCTTGAGGACAAACGCGCGCAGGGCCTCGTAATCGGTGTCATCGGGCAGACCGGCGAAAAAGCCGGTGACGTCCATCAGGCGTTTCCAGGAGGCGGACAGCGGTTTGCCGTCCTTGCCCGGCTCGTCCAGAAGCTCCGTGACGATCAGGGCGTCGGACAGGCCGGCGGGCGTTCCAAGCGGCCAGCCCATGCGGCCCAGGAACATCATGGCTCGGAAGTAGCCGCGAAGTCGCGAGTTCTTGGCGTAATGCCCCCGGGGCTTGTACTGGGTGTAGTCGGCCTTGAGCCTGCCTTCGGGGTCATAGCTGCGAAACAGCGGCGACGGCGCCATGCCCTCGGCCTCGTAGATGCGCCGCAGTTCGGTCTGAAGCGCGGCCACGGTTGGGGGCGAGAACGGCTTGGACAGGACGGCCAGACGCTTTAGGGCGGCAGCAGGGGTGTCGATATTGTCGGGCACTTCATCATCCCCGTACACGGGCATTTCGCCGGCCTTTGGGGGCGTTTTCGCCTTGACGTTTTCCAGCAGCACCAGGGGCACGGTGAGCTGGGCGGCCACGGTTTCCAGGTGGTTGGCCAAGGCGCCGGAAGCGGTTTTTCTGTGGGCCAGGGCCCGGTCCCGCAAAGCGGCCACGAACCGGGTCAGCAGCGGGGCCAGCTCGGTTTTTTCCAGATACTCCAAGGCATTTTCAAAATATTTGCCCATGGCGTGGAGCACCACGTCCGGGCCCACGAACTTGGTGTTTTCCGGTTTGCGGTTCAGGGGCGAACCGTCGCCGCCGAGGCGGTCGAACAGGCCGAGCATTTCGTCATAGTCATAGCCGTTGAGGCTGAATGGGGCGGCATCGTGGTCATTTTGGCCGAAGATGGTGTCGCGTTTGGGCACCAGGAGAAATTTATTGGCATTGAGGAAGCGTTTTTGGTCCGGGGTCAGGTTGATTTTGAGAAAGGAAAGCACGGCCTGGGCGTTTTGTGCGTTTTCCAGGGAGGGAAGCGTCTCCTGTATGGCCGGTTTGGCCGGGTTCTCCTGGGCGGCGGCCAATCCGGCCAGGGGAACGAGAAACAGGGCAAGCGCCAACAGTGGCAATGGACGTAAGCGTGACATGATGCCTCCGGTCTCGCAATCGTGCGCGGTACGGTTTTTCAAACATCCGGAAAACTGAGCTGGTCCACATAGGGCAAGGAAAGATGCTCTGGCGCGACCATCCATCCCTCAAGCACAAGTCGCGCCAGTTGCGCCACATGCGAAAAGCGACACTGTTTTGATTGTGACCAGCGCAGCGTCAGCTGGACGTATTTGGCGCCTGGATAAGCCCTTTTCTCCTGAAATCGGGACGGTGCCTGCACAGCGCACGGCTCGCCCCGTCTGGGTGGCTGTTCGGTTGTGGGGCACGCTGTCACCGGAAAATGGGCTTATGGCAGAATTATGGGCAGGACAGCCCAGCCCCGGCGGCGCGGTGGCTCACTGCTCCAGGCGTAGCGCCACTGCGGCCCCCGGCACAGTCTATACAATACCCCGGCACCATACGCCAAGCATACGCCATAGAAGAGAATCCAGAGCCAAGCCAGGGCGTTGGTGAAAACACGATTGCATGAAGGAGGAAGAGATGAAACGGATGTACCTTGATGGATGTATGGTCATGATGTTTCGCGTCTTACCTGGTGGCCTGTATATTATTATCCCAAGCATGGCTGAAGCAAGAAGCTTCGCAGCTATTATATACGAGCACAAAGGCTACCGAGGGCAGCAGCAATGCCTGTAAGAAGGAAGCTATAATGTAAACGATCTTGAGATAGGCAATGGCATGATAAGATCAATAAAAGTTAGATATGGTAATGTCGTCTACTTGTTTGAGCACAAAATTACAGAGGAAGAAAATGCAAAGTTGCACATAAGTATTCATATCTCGGAGACAGATGGGACGATATTTCGTCGTCTATCATCGTTGAATAGGTAAGAGTGATATTGCAACACCCCGGGACAACCCTGGTGTGAAATATTTATTGTCATTATCATTATCCTCCAGAGTCTAACGAGAGATGGCATCGCCACGAAAAGGAGGAGATATGCACATTTGGTCATGCTGTGTAATTCAAGAGGCAAAGCCTGCGATGGACGCCAAGCAGGACTTTATGTGCGCTTTGCCCTTGCATAGAAGCCTAACTTTTAGAAGCCTAACTTTTTTTCTGCTTTTTCTTTTGGTGTTGGCTGGCGCGCATACTCGAGCAGCGCGGTCAGACCAGGCCGCTCGAACTTCCGCCCGCTGCTAACGTCCTCGAAAATCCGCAATGTGCCGGCCTCTTGGAGGCGACGGCGCTGCCCTTCCAGGTCCTGCTCGCCGGTCGACACCCGTGCGTAGCCCAGGATCGCGTTCATGTTTGTCTCCAAAAGGGACGTTTTAGCGTGAAAGGCCGACGTAAACGTCGGCGTCGAGGACGTATTCCATGGTCATCACGATGGAGTTTCCCGTCTGAAACAGGAATCCCGGCGCTTGGGACTTGCCATTGGCGACGGCGGCCTCGTAGCCTTCGTTGGGCAAAAAGAGGGTTCGCGTGTAATAGGGGCGCGGATCGGAACCGGAGTATTCCTTCATGACCAAGGCCCATGCTTCCTGCGCGTCCGGAGCGGCTTCGCAGTATTTGTAAGAACGCTCGTCATTCATCCCTGGGCCGCTTTGGGACTGCAGGGCCCAGGGGTGCCAGCCTTTGTCCCGCAGGCCGTCTATAACCTTCTCCCTGGCCTCATTCTCTGCATAGGCGCGCATGAAGATGCGCCCCGGCCTGACCTTGTCCTCGTGATAGCCGGTGAACATATCATAATCGTCATTGTTCGGATGGATGGAGGCCAACCAGACGCTCCCGCTAAAACGCGCCTTGAGGGTCAGCGCGTGTTCCCGGTTGTTCGGATCATCCTCGTCGCCAGCAGTCTCAAGCCCGGCCAGGGTCCGGATGTCGGCCATGGTCTTGGCCGCCAGGAGGTCGGTAAACGGAACGCCTCCGCTTTCGTTTCTGGCCAAAAGCGGCGTAAACCGGCCAGCGACCCGCACGGCGCCGTCGCCGTAGTCTTCCAGGGTCTGCAATTTTTGGGGCGCCTCGGCGGAAGGGGCGAGGCGTAGGACGCAAACGCTCATCTCGTTTTCCCGCGTGGTCCACCAGTGGCCGGTCCAGGCCGCATCCTTGCCAGGATTTATTTGCATCCATTCGGCCAGGACTTCCGGGCACCGCTTTTTTGCGTGGACATTGTTCCAGATCGGCCCGGCTTCCTGCGTGAATTCCATGCCCGGTTCCGGGGCGGGAGCGGTTTTGAGGCCGCATACGCTCATCTCACTTTCCCTGGTGGTCCTCCATTGACCATTCCAGGCGGCGCTTTGCCCCGGATTTTCGCGCAGCCACTCCTGCACGATTTCCGGACATCGCTTTTTCGCGTGATCATTGTTCCAGATGGGACCGGCTTGCGCGTCCAGTGTCGCGCCAAAGGCGTCGCCAGGCGTATCGGCACGCGTAACGCCAGAGGCGTTTTGTTCAGCCCGCCCCTCCAGGATCAAGAGGGGAGTGGCGCTTGCTTCGTCAAAGGCGACGCGCAGGTTCAAATGAGACCGCCCGGCCAGGGGCGTTACATCGATGAACTCGAAGCGCGCCACGCCCATATCCATGCTGAGGTTGGTCAGCGAGGACCCGCCGTCAAAACCGATGAAGCCGGAACCGCCCGGTTCGACGTACATGCCGCGGCGATAGATCGCCCCGCCGCCAGCTTTTTTTTTCGCCGTGATCGTTACGGCCTGGGTCTCAAAGTTGGTGTCATTTGCAAAGGAAACCAGCAGTTCTTCCTTGGCCGCCTGCGACGAAGCGGCGTACAGGGTCAGAACGCCAATAACGGAAAACAAAGCACTACGAAGTTTCATGTCGTCCACTCATCCGTGGCTTTTGGGAGGGTAGGTTTTGGCGCAATACGTCCCCAAAGCATAAGTTGCGCCAAACCGGGGAAACGCCTGGGTCCAGGGGCGCCTCAAGCCGTAAAGCGAGGTCCTGTCGGAGCGCGTCGCCTCGCATGCACAGGTTCATTTCGCCCAAACGCCGCCGGACGCCTGTCGCGTGGCATGGTCTGTGGGACGCGTCGTCCATCCTGTTGGCAGGTTGCATGGCGCAGAGCGGCCAGAAAACAGGCTTGTGGCAGAATTGTGGGCAGCTAGGTCGCGGCCGGTTTGTCCAGGCTGCGGAATGTCTGGTCTGCGCGGTCGTTCCCCGGTGCGGCATGGTCTATGCTATGGTCCAGCCGTCATTACGCCATGCGTATGCAATCCGGCATTGGCCAAGGGAGCGCCGTTTTAGAAAAGGACCGTCCTTCGAAGGAGAATATGATGAATCGTCAGGATCGCTTTCCAACGCTGGGCGCAAGAGCCGTAGCGGCTTCAGGGAAAAGGCTGGTGCTCCATGCCGCAATGGAGTTCTCGCTACTTATCTTGCTGGCGCTTGTCGCCGCAAACCATGCTGGTCAATGTAACAAACGTCGATAATCTCGTCCTGTTCCGCTCCAAGAAGCCCGGTGATGAAGATGTCTATCTGCCTGGCGCTGGCGAGGATGATGACGCCACGCAGTGGGAAGGGGCCCTGCCCGAAAGAGGCGACTATAAAATCATCGTCTGCGCCATACATGGGATCGATACAAGCTATACATTGGATGTCCAGATCACAAAGTAGGTAGTTGAATGAATATTGGCCATGGCAAATCGGCAGCCTTGTCATGGCCCATTGCATTTGAAGATACAAAACAGCTCAACAACCTGTAAAAAAACATATTCAACATCAATTAATGGCGTCTCAATAGTCATTTTTGTTCGAATGGAGAATCAATGATGATTTCTCACATACTCGACGCGCCAATATAAGGAGTAATGTTATGCTTCAATCCTGTCTTTTGGCTTTCGTTCTCACTTTCGTATTTGTCTGCGTCCCGCAGTCTTCCTTTGCCGCCCTTCATGTTATTAAGGAGTTCAGCGCGCAAACGCCCGATGATTGGAAATTCTACCGGGATGACAGCGTCATCAGTTTTACTGCGCCCGATGATTCCGCCGACATTTCGATTTTTCTGGAACAGCCTGAAAAGCCGAATTTGCAGGAAATCACCAGAGTATGGGCGGGGCAAAATCCGGTAAAAACGCTGGCGGACACTAGTTTCATTTGGGAGGACAGCGCGGGAAGCCGCTACTGGATGCTCGGCGTCAATTACTCTTGTGCACTGACGACAACTATTTTTGTGCATCGACCTCGGCCTCAGCCATGTGATCTTCGGGTTTGAGGTCAAGGCCGCGTCCGTCGTCATGGACGCGGGACGTTGCGACTGAATTCCGCTTTTGAGCCTCCTGGTTCCGGTAGCTCTGGCCGGTCAGTTCCAAGATGACGCAATGGTGGACCATCCGGTCGATAGCCGCGTCCGTCGTCATGGAATCCTTGAAGATTTTGTCCCATTGAGAGAAGACGAGGTTGCTGCTGATCAGCACGCTGCCACGCTCGTAACGTTCCGCCAAAAAGGTGAAGAGCACCTCCATCTCCTCCCGGTCCTGCTGGACGTAGCCGATGTCGTCGATGATCACCGCCTCGAAACGGTCCAGCTTTCTGAGGGCCTTTTCCAGGTTCAAATCCCGTTTGGCGATGAGCAGCTTCTGCACCAAGCGGTAGGCCGGGATGAACAGCACCGAGTGATCGCGTCGGACAAGCTCATGCCCAAGAGCGCACAGCGAATGTGTTTTTCCCCGCCAACCTGTCCAAACAAATGGGACCACCTCACAATGTCCCCTTAAATTCCGCATCCAGCATGTTATGCACCACCGTATGGCCGACTTTTCCCGGCTTATCGGACGCGCCGATGACGGCTACGGTTTTGGGCGCAAAAAGCGCGTGGATATTCTCCTGATAAGTCATGAAGTAATCCTTTTCTTTTCCTACGAGGTCTTCGAGCGATTGCACGATGGCTGGTGAACTGTTCATTACTTTCCGTCTCCCTCTGTACCGGTTCCGGAGAAACCGTCGAAGACCGGCATGGAGGCCAGGTATTCCAGTTCCTTATAGCGCTTCTTGTAGGCCGCCTCCATGGTGGTGCGGTAGCGCAGGGACATATCGGGGTGCATCTTTTCCAGGGCCGCATAGCGGACTTCGCCGCCGAGGAAGCCCTGGAAGTCGCCGGCCGGGGCCTTGGAGTCGATGGTCAGCGGGTTCTTGCCTGCGGCCGCAAGTGAACCGTGTACCGCGCCGGCCGCGCCGGCCTCGGACTGCATTTCCCGGATGGTCACGGTCTGGCCGAAGATGTTTTTGAGTCCCTTGGCCGCCCATTCATCCGCGATCTCGCCCATGGTGGACGAAGGCGTGATAGGATAAATGGCCGCCGTGTCGCTTAACGCGTACGCGACGTGCGTGGTGGCGGTATTGCCGTCCATGCTCTTTTTATTCTTGGCCATACGAAGGCCTCCTTCAAGCTGACAGTCGATTACGCAAGACACACAACATTCCATCGGCCTAGCAAGTATCATTCTAATAAGAATATTTAATAAATATAATATATTACTAGAAAATATTCCTACAAAAAGCCGAAAACCTGGCAATCCGTCCGGCAGGCGAGCGTATTTTGGAGCGTAGCGGGTCCGGAGGCGTTTGGTCTCGGAAAGGGCTTGGCCCACCAGCTGGCTCACAGGAAGGATGTGCCGTGGCCGTTCCGGGCTGCCTGCAATTCGGCATGCTGCCGGTATTTGGGCGGCTCTCTAGCGCGGCAAACTGCCTCTCTTTTTAAAATATCCTATTATATTAATACATTAAAAATACATTTTCACTTTGCACGCTTCTTGATGGGCCTTCACCTAGTTGGAAAGACACCTCGCGCAACGGTGCCGTTCTGTTGCCTTTGGGTAAAGCGTACGAGCCTCTCGTGGATGGGAGCAAAACCGCGTCAAGGAGAAGTCCCATGCGGATCGGATGTATTGGCGTCGGTCTCACGGGTGGGGCACTGGCCCGGAATCTGATCCGGGCCGGCAAGCAGGTGCTGGTCTATGACCGCAGCCCAAAAGCCGTGAACCAGACCCTGGCCGCCGGGACCACTGCCCGTGGCGCGACCTGTCTGGCCGATTTTGCCGATAGGAACGTGGTGTTCACCCGTCTGCCGCTTCCCCGGGAGGTCAAAAACGTCCTGCTCGGCCCGGACGGGCTGCTGGCACGGCTCAAACCCGGCGCCATCGTCATAGACCTGAGCACCATCGATCCGCAGACCGCCATCACCCTGGAGGCCGCCGCCAAAGCCGGGGGATGCCGGTTTCTCCAATGCTCCCTGGACAACACCCCGGCCCAAGCGGAAAAAGCCGAAGAGCCCCTGTTTGTCGGCGGCGACAAAGCCGCCTTCGACGAACTGGCCGTATTGTGGCCGATCATCGGCTCGTCCGCCTCCTATATGGGTACGGTGGAAGCCGCCTGTGCCATGCGGCTCATCAGCACGCTGGTGGGCATGACCAATCTGGCCGCGCTGGCCGAAGGCATCCGCATCGGGGAAAAAGCCGGCATCGGACGCAAGACGCTCATTAGGCTGTTGCAAGGCACCGGGGCCCGGAGTTTTCAGATGGACGAACGCGGCCCCTGGATCGCCGATGATGATTTCGCCAACCGTTTCGGGCTGGATCAGGCCCTCAAGGAAGTCCGGCTGGGCTGCGAGATGGCCGAGGCCTGGGGCATGAAGATCCCGACCATGATGGCAGCCCTTAGCGTGTTCAAACAGGCCAACGCCGCCGGTTTGGGCACCGAGGACTGCAACGCGGTGTACAAGATCACGAAATAAGGTCCATCGGCACAACGGAATCAGGACCCAGCCGTGCCGCGGCTACCCCTCCGCCACGCAATAGGGGCCCTCCTGGCTCGTTTTCACCAAAAGGCGAACGGATATGGATATTGACGTAAAATACGACCGCGGGCATCGCACCATCCATTTCCCGAACGAAATACAGGTGGATATTCTCCATCCAAGCGCTCTCGCTCCATTGAGCGACCCTAGGGCCGTTCTGGAAGTGGCCCTGGAGGCGCCTTTAGAAGCCGATCCCTTTGCGGCGAGACCCCAACCCGCCTCCGTGGCCATCGCCGTACCCGACGAAACCCGGCCGACTCCGCTCCGGCTGCTGTTGCCGCCGCTTCTGGCCCGGCTTTTTGCCGTCTGGCCGACCCTTTCCCCCAAGGATGTTGTCATCATCATGGGCGGTGGCCTGCATCCACCGGCCAGTCAGGACGACCTGACCCGCCTGCTGCCTCCGGACGTCGTCGGTACCTGCCGGGTCATGGCCCACGATGCCCGCCATTCGCCCATGATGTTTTGCGGCACCACCAGCCGCGGCACCCCGGTGGAGGTCAACGCCCTCTACGCCTCCGCAGCGCTCAAAATTGTGGTTGGCCAGATCGACCCCCATCAATTCGTAGGATTCACCGGCGGAGCCAAGGGCGCCATCATTGGATGCGGCTCGGTGCGCAGCGTCCAGGCCAACCATTCCCTGATGTTCGAGCACGGGGCCCAGGTGGGCCTGCTGGCGGACAATCCGGTGCGACAGGACCTCAACGAGGCCGGGAACCTCGTCGGCGTGGACTTCGCCGTCAACGTTGTGCTCAATCCGGCCAAGCGTATTCTTGGTCTGTGGGCCGGCCGGCCCGAAGCCGTGCTCCGGGCCGGCGCGCCGCTGTGCGACCGCCTCTACGGGGTCCAGCTGTCCGGGGAGCCCTATGATATCGTCGTGGCGTCCTGCGGCGGCTGTCCCAAGGATATCTGCCTGTATCAGGCCCAAAAGGGACTCAACCTGGCCTCGCAGTGCGCCCGGGAAGGCGGAAAAATCCTGCTCCTGGCTGCCTGCCCCCAGGGCATCGGCGACGAGGTCTATGAAGCATACGTGCGCCGCTTCCCCGATCCCCAGTCTCAACTGAAAGAATTTAAGGCCAACGGCTTTCGCATGGGCGCGCACAAGGCGTTCTTATTTAGCCGGACCCTGACCCATTTTACGGTCCGCGTTGTCTCGCTCATGGACCAGGCCAGCCTGGCCAGTTGCCATCTGGAAAAGGGCGGCCTGCAGGAGACCCTGGACGCTTGGTTGGCCGAGGCCGGCCCCAAGGCGCGCGTGGCGGTGGTGCCAAGCGCCAACACGACCTATTTTCCCAAAGCCGCCGCTCGGTAAGCGCAGGTTCGCCGGAGGTTTTACAGGAAACACGTTTTCCCCTAATATACTTAAAATTCATTGCGGTTACGCCCGCTTTCGACTGCGTCCGGGCAGTCCCCTTCCGGGCCGTCAACCTTTACCCCGAAGGGAGTGTTGCCATGGCGCCCTCCAAATGCACCCCCAACCTCGACTTGCGCAGCAGCACCGTGCTGCAGCAAGTCATTCGCCGTCTCAATGACGCCCTGTTGGCGTCAGTCAACCGCAAAGGCTATTTTAAGGCCTTAAGCCACCAGCTGCGGCGGCTTTTTCCCTATGACCGCCTGGCGATCAACCTCTATGATTCCGACATCGAAGTCCTCACCTACTTCACGTCGGCCGAAGGGGTCGTTGTCGAGACCCAATCCATCGTCCGCCATGCCGGCCCCAAAACCGTGGCCGGCCTGGTCATCACCTCGCGCGAGCCCATTGTCATCCGCGATCTGACCAGCCATTTTCCCAACGAATCCGACAATCCCCTGGCCGAAGCAGGGTTAAACGTCTCCATCGCCTTTCCGCTCATCATCCGGGACAAGGTGATCGGCACCCTCCATTGCTCCTTCCGCCAGGAACCGCCCAAGCTCATGGAGATCGTCGATTTCATCGCCTCCTTGAGCCCCTTCGTTTCCTCGGGAGTGGACAACATCCTGGGTCATGAACGTATAGCCGTCCTGGAATCCGGCCCCCTGGGCGGCACCCCGGCCCCACCTCCAGACATGGTCGAGGGGCCGGTCTTCGAAAGCGATGCCATGAAGGCCATCATGCGCCAAATCCGCCGGGTGGCTCCCCTGGAAGTCCCCATCCTGATCCAGGGCGAGACCGGCACAGGTAAAACCATGATCGCCCGCTATATCCACGACCGCAGTCGCCGGGCCAAACACAACTTCGTCAAGGTCAACTGCCCGGCTCTGGTCACCACCCTATTTGAAAGCGAACTGTTCGGCCACGGCAAGGGCGCCTTTACGGGCGCCACCAGCCAACGCGTGGGCCGCATCGAGATGGCCAACAAGGGCACGCTTTTCCTCGACGAGATCGGGGAACTGCACATGGACCTGCAAAGCAAATTGTTGCAGGTGCTTGAGGAAAACAGTTTTGAGCGGGTGGGCGAATCCTTTTCCATCAAGGCCGACATCCGCCTCATCGCGGCCACCAACATCGACATCCACAAGTCCCTCAAGGAAGGGCGCCTGCGCACGGACCTCTACTACCGGCTGGCCACCATGATCATCACCATTCCCCCGTTGCGGGAACGCCGGGAGGACATTCCGGTGCTGACAAAACGGATTTCCGGCATCCTGTCCTCCCAAATGCGGGTGCCCGATATCTCCTTTTCCATGAGCATCATGTCCCTGCTCCAGGAATACAGCTGGCCCGGCAACATCAGGGAACTGCGCAACATCATAAGCCGTCTGCTCATCGCCAACGTACAGCATCCCCTGACCCTGCAGGATGTCCGCAGCATGCTCATTGCTGCCGCCGAGAAGCAGGGGCAGGAGTCAGGCGCCTTTCTGACCCTGCGCCAGATGGAAAAACAGTACATCGAAGAGGCGCTGGCCCTGGCCAAGGGACGCATTTCCGGCCCGGACAGCGCGGCCGGCCTGCTCGGCATTCCCCGCACCACCCTGCAATACCGCATGCGCAAGCTTGGCATCCAAACCAACCGCGACGCCTAACGCCCTGCTCTGCAACCGGCGGCACCTCCTGCCTGAGGTTCTTCGCTCGAAATGACGTGAAAGAAGGGAAAGAGGCCTCCTCCCCTCCTGGCCGGCACCGCCTGTTTCCAGGCATGGCGCGCCTCGCCACTATCTGACCGATATTGGGCTTAGGGCCGAATATCCAGCTGCCAAGCTGGCATTCCTCCGATATTTTTTCAATGAAAATAAAATAATTTCTGCATGTTAGGTAACAAGTCCGAGGCAGGCACAGCCTTTGCTTATTCCTGGGATAGGAGCCACCGGCCACCCAGAACGACACGAACAAGGGACGTCTGGCCTGCTTGGAGCATTGTTGACCGCGGGTCGTGCACGGCTACGACCAACACCGCGCCGGCTTCTCCAAGGCAACGGCAGCCAAACGTGCCCGTGTTGTCGGTTTGTTCCTTGATGATGCAACGGGTGCATCGTCATATGATTGGTGAGGTTGTGAGGCCGGCACGCCGTGGTTGGGAACATTGATGTCAGGAGGAATACATGTCCATTGACTTTATTGTCCATGAACCTGGCGACATGGTTGGTGTCGTTGTGGTCGAGGGCGTCAAGGCCGGTCAGGATTTGACCGGTTGGGTGATGGACGGGGATCAGACCCTGCAGGTCAAAGTCAAGGATGCCATCCCCATCGGCCACAAGCTGGCCCTCAAAGATCTGGCCGTTGGCGACACGGTCATCAAGTACGGTGTGGACATCGGTAAGGTCGTTGCCCCGATAAAAAATGGCGAGCATCTCCACGTGCACAATGTCAAGACGAAAAGGTGGTAACGATGAAGACCAAATTTATGGGGTATCGGCGTGAAAATGGTCGGGTCGGCGTGCGCAACCACGTCGTCATCTTGCCCCTCGACGACTTGAGTAACGCCGCCAGCGAAGCCGTGGCCAACAATATCAAGGGTACCCTGGCCCTGCCCCACCCCTACGGCCGTCTCCAGTTCGGGGCCGATCTGGACCTGCACTTCAAGACATTGATCGGGACGGGCTGCAATCCCAACGTGGCCGCCGTGGTGGTCATCGGCATTGAGCCGAAATGGACCACCCGGGTCGTGGAAGGCATCGCCAAGACCGGGAAGCCCGTGGCCGGGTTCTCCATCGAGCAGCACGGCGACCTGGAAACCATTCGCGCCGCTTCCTGGAAGGCCAAGGAGTTCGTTCACTTCGCCACCGAGTTGCAACGCACCGAATGCGACGTCAAGGAACTCTGGGTTTCCACCAAGTGCGGCGAGTCCGACACCACCTCCGGCTTGGCCACCAACCCCACCGTGGGCAATGCCTATGACAAGCTCTACGCCAACGGCAACACCCTGCTGTTCGGCGAAACCACCGAACTGACCGGTGGCGAGCATCTGGTGGCCGCGCGCTGCCGCACGCCGGAGATCCGCGAGCAGTTCATGGCCATGTTCGACCGCTACGCCGCCGTGGTCGAGGCGCACAAAGTCGATGACCTGTGCGACTCCCAGCCCACCAAGGGCAACATTGAAGGCGGTCTGACCACCATCGAAGAAAAGGCCCTGGGCAACATCCAGAAGATCGGCAAGAAGTGCGTGGTGGACGGTGTCCTCGACAAGGCCGATGCCCCCACCGGTCCCGGGCTGTGGTTCATGGACTCCTCCTCGGCCGCGGCCGAGATGGTGACCCTGGCGGCGGCAGCCGGCTTTGTGGTCCATTTCTTCCCCACGGGCCAGGGCAATATCATCGGCAACCCCATTCTGCCGGTGATCAAGCTGAGCTCCAATCCCCGGACCGTGCGCACCATGAACGAACATATCGACGTGGATGTGTCCGGCGTCCTGCGGCGTGAACTCAATATGGACCAGTCCGGCGACTTGCTGCTGGATATGATGGTGCGGACCGCCAATGGCCGCAACACCGCCGCCGAAGCCTTGGGCCATCGCGAGTTCGTGTTCACCCGTTTGTACGAAAGCGCCTAATAAAGCAGTTAGTTAAAATGTCCTGTCCGCCCCGCGGACAGGACCAGCCCTCCTTGGGCCGGCGAACACATCGCCGGCCCTTTTTTAACGGAAAAGAGGCCTCCGGCGGCGGGGGGGAATCATTCCTCCCCCCCAAAAAAAGGGGGAAGAACGACGCGTTGCCGCTCCCCCTTTGAGGAGGGGCCGGGAGGGGACCATCCCCTCCCGGACGCCGGAGGCATCCCTTCTCCTTGTCTATTGGGAACAGACTCGAAAGCGTGTTTCTTGTTGTGCGGTAGATTGTTGCATCACCCGGAGCCGGTCTGGGCAGAGTCAGGCCGGTTCCGGGTGGCAGGGCGGAAGGAGGATTTCGGCGTGTATGGAGTTAGATAAAAAGCCCTTTCGGCGTAGGCACAGACAGCAGCAGCTTGAAGACCAGATAGACCAGCACGCACAATCCTACGGAAAACAGGGCGGCGATTTTGGCGTGTTTCCAGTCCCAATGCCCGCCAAGCACCATGGCCACGAGGAAGAGAAACAGCAGCGAGGCGACATAGAACCCGAGTAGAGGCACGCAGATCACGTAGACGATGGAACACGCCAAAATCAGCCAGACACGTCCCCAGACCGGCATTTCCTCGCAGGATGTTCCGCCAAGGCTTTTGCGCAGGGAGTTGAGCAGCAGCCCCAGGCCGCCAAGCCCCAGAAACAGTTCCAGGATCGTGGGAAAAATCCGGGAAATGCCGGTGAGATCGCGGCCGGCGCTCCAAAACAGCAGGGCTATGGCCAAAAAGCCCAGCCCCGACAGGAAATCAGCATACTTGCGTGTCATGACAGCGACTCCGTGCAGTTCGTGGCGGCGTGCCGTTTGCTGCGCATTTCCAACAGGAAGGGCGTGGCAATGGACAGCAGGGTCAACAGGATAAGCAGCAGTGAAATCGGACTCGAAAAAAAGACCTGAAAGATCGAGCCCTCGGATTTGGCGAGATTGACGCATTTGCCCAAATTCTCTTCCACCATGGGCCCCAGAATGATGCCAAGGGCCATGGCTCCGGTATCCAGCCCCACCAGACCACCGAAAAAAGCAATGATACCGAAGAGAACCACCACCCAGACATCAAGCATGCTGTTGCTGATGGCGTAGGAACCGATAACCGATAGCGTGACGATGGCCACTGCCACCAGGGTCAGGCGGATGTTGAGGATCTTGGCCATCACCTTGGCCAGCAGGTAGCCGACCGGAATCATCAGGATATTCACGACGATTTGCGACAGAATAAAGGTATAGGCCAGTTCGCCGGTTGCCGTGAAGATTTTAAACCCTGGCTGGATGCCATGGGCCAGCAAGCCGCCCAGGATGACGGCGGCCACGGCGCTGCCCGGAATGCCCAGGGTCAGCATGGGGATCAGCGAGCCGCCAATGACCGCGTTATTGGCGCTTTCGCTGGCGGTCACGCCCTCGATGACACCGGTGCCGTAGCGGGAGGGATCCTTATCCCAGCGTTTACTTTCGTTATACGCGATAATGGAGGCGATCTCGCCTCCTGCACCGGGGAGCATGCCAACAATCGTACCGATACAGGAGGAGCGCAGCAAAATGACCTTGCAGTCGGTCATCAGTTTGCGCAGCACCCGGGCAAACGCCCCCCTTGAAGGCGTGTACTCGGCAATAAACTGGCGGTTGCTGCCCAACAGCACCAGGACCTGGGAAAAGGAAAACAGCCCGATCATGGCCGGGATGATCTCCACGCCCTGGGCCAGGGGATAGTAGCCGAACGTGAATCGCGGCACACCGGAGTTGGGATCAATGCCGATGGTCGAGACGAGCAGGCCCAGGCCGCCGGAAAGCAGCCCCTTGAGCATGTTGTCCCGGGACATGATGGCAATGGTGGAAAGGCCGAAAATACACAGCCAGAAAATCTCGGGCCCGCCGAATTTGAGGGCGAATCTGGCCAGCGGCCCGGACATGAACAGCAGGAAGATGGTGCCCACCACGCCGCCGAAGGCCGAGGCCAGAAGCGAGGTCTGGAGGGCTTCGTCCGCCCGGCCCTCCCGGCACATGGGGAAGCCGTCGAAGGTGGTGGCCACCGAGGACGGCGTACCCGGCGTGCGGATGAGGCAGGCCGAGTTGGAGCCACCGTAAATGGAGCCGGCATAAATGGCTCCGAGCATAATCAACCCGGAAATAGGGTCCATGGCAAAGGTGACCGGCACCATGAGGGCAACGCCCATAGTCGCGGTCAGGCCTGGCAGGGCGCCGATGATAATACCGCCGGTAAGCCCGCCGAGCATCAGAACGATATTGAGCGGATCCATGAGATGCGCGACTGCGAGAGGGAAAAAATCCAGCATGAGGCGTCTCCTGAAACCTGCCTGTCGGAACGAAGCCGTCCGGCAGGCAGCCGGGGGGATGGTTATTTTTTCAAAAGACCGAACTGCACAAGAAGCGCTTTGTCGATGTCCAACTGTTTGCGGACATAGGCCTGGAACTGCTCACCGGGGAGATACTCTATGGGTTGTCCGGCCTTACGCATCTCAGCCTGATATTGGGGATTCAGGGCAATCTTCCGAAAAGCCTCGCGCAAGAAAGCAAGTTTGGCCGGGTCGAGCCCCTTGGGAGCAACGAAGCCACGGCGGATGTCCGAAACGATGTCATAGCCACAGGAGCGAAGAGTAGGCACGTTCGGCAGAAAATCCGTAGGGTTATCTGCTGCAACCGCCAGCACACGCATCATCTCCAGACTGCGCATCACGTCGTTGACGTTGCCGAAAATCACGTCGACTTCGCCGCCGAGCAAGGCCGCGTTTTGGTCGGCGGCGCCCTTGTACATCACCTCGCAAGCCTTCAAACCGTATTTGGCCTTGAATTCAAGATACATCAGGTGATGCCCGGACATGGGGCCGACCAGACCGATCTTGAGCTTGTTGGGATGGGCCGTGGCGTAGTCGAAGACTTCCTTGACGGTCTTGAAGGGACTGTCCTTGCGCACCGCCACGACCTGGGGGTCATTGACCACTTGGCAGATATAGTCGAAATCGTCGATGGAATATTGAGCACCCTGAGCCAGAGGCTGCAACACCATATGGGGCACATTGACGCCGCCGATGGTATAGCCGTCCGGTTCGGAGTGAGCGATTTCACCGAAGCCGATGGCGCCGCCCGCGCCGGCCTTGTAGACAAAGACCCAGGGTTCGGTATCGAGTTTGTTCCAGTACTTTTGCATGATGCGCGCCTGCACGTCACTGGAACCGCCGGCCGTGAAAGCAATGATCATGCTGATGGGTTGATCGGGATAGGAGGCTGCAAAGGCCGCCGGGGCAGGCAGCAGGAGAGGGATGAAGGCCACAAGCGTCGCAAGCGACTGTCCGAAGCGTCTAAACATGGCACACTCCTTTGCGTTTGTTGGCATAGCATCGACCATTGATCACCCGGTCCGGGAGACAATGGCGTCGAAGCCAGGCAAAACGTGATGCGCACGGTAACTGCCATCACGTGACGAGCAAGAGATTGGCCCTGTCCCCAACAGCAGGGACAGCAAAGAGAACGCGGTCGGGCAAGGGCGGCCCGCCCCGGGAGCTGTTTTACGGTAAATGTCGTGGCGCGATGGCGCGGAAAGGGGCATTCCGTGGGGAACAACACAACTGGCTGAAAAAAGACCCGTCTCATTGCCACCTTCCCGCTTGTGTCTCACGAGGGGATGCGCCTGCTTGTTCTTTTTGGCGCACAGTTTTTTTGAGCCGGCCTCTGGCCGGCATGCCTTCAATTCGTTCTTCCTGGCCGCTTCAACTCCTTCGATTCGTTAAAATACAGTCTCTTTCGAGCAAGTACCATGCCACGAGACTGACACCATAATGTACTCATTTTTTTAAATAAATTTGTATACCCCTCATTCCGATTTATCTGATTTGCCCAATATCAGGCGTCATCTTGAAAAAATGGGCGTCCGGGTCAGCCCCGCAAGCAAAACACCCGCGCAATACGAAAGCCCCCTTTTTCGCACCGCGCGCCCCAACGACAAGATCCACCTGCCATAGCTGATCAAGACCGACCGAATGACCGGAAGGACCGCCAGAAGGACTTGCTTGGCATTTTTTTTGCTTAAGGCGCGCCGATAGATCTGCCGGCGACAACAACGCGTCGGAACGCGTCCCGAAAACATAACGTCACCGCCGACCTCTCTCCCGCACCAGGCCCCTCTTGGTTCATACCGGCTAGGCCGTAACGCTCCCGAGGTGTTCCCCGTATGTTAGATGCCATTGACCGTCACGGTGCTCCCGCCCTTCTCCCGGACCTTGATCTGGACTTCGCCCAGGCGGTGGCCCGGGAAGTCATCCGAGCCGGATGTGCCATCCTCACCAGAGGCCGCCGCCGACTCTCCCGGCTCTCCACCACCGTCAAAAGTCCTGGGGACATCACCTCGGAAATCGATGCCCAGTCCGAGCAGGCCATTTTCACGCGCCTGCGCCAGGCCTTTCCGGATCATGGTTTTCTGGGCGAGGAAACGGGACCACCTCAGTGCGATAGGCGGCTTAATGATTGGAATTCTAGTGGCCTTATTTATGATGCCGTGCATTTATGCTCTTTCGACCAAGCATCATAAGAAAACATATAATAACTATCGATGATCGATAAATTGGCCGCCGAATGAGGCAGTTGTATTATATGGATGTGTCGGCTTTAATCTTCTAAACGGCAGGAGAGATTATGATTTTCGCAGGAAAGCGATCTTCCAAGCGGTGTCGATCGTAATTATCTTTTTTCCCATGGCGCTAACGGTTAATGCCATCCGTCCGGACGGCCTCACTATCCTCCATGCGCAAACAAGCTCAGTTGTGCTGCCCACCGCATCCGGAGAAATTGCACTCAAAGATGCTCTTGAGAGATGCGCAAGTACAAGGAAGCGGAGCATTATCTGGAAAGCGCTGCGATGGGCATGGACTACGGCCGCGCCTCCTACAATCTGGGTCAGGTGCTGCTGGTGCTTAGGGAGCCAACGCGGGCGGAGCGGGCGTTTTCGCGGGCTTTGGAGCTTACCCCCGGGGACCGGCAGGCCTTCGCCGCCCTGGCCGGGCTTTACCTGCGCACGGGGCGGACGGACAAGGCCAGGGAGCTGGCCGAGCGCCTCCTGCGCCTTGCCCCGGACCATCAGGGCGCCCGACAACTGTTGCGTCGTCTGGGGAATTAAGGCCGTAGCGTTGTTGCTTTTGAGAGGAACAAGGACGCGACATATTGACTTCGCCGCCCGACAGAAGGATAACTACACATATTTCCTTGAAGGGGACGGAATGCGGCGCATATTGCAGTTTCTTTGTCTGTTGTGGCTTTTGACCGGCACGGCCATGGCCGGTGAAACCCTGGACTCGGTCAAATCCTCCAGGATGGTGCGTTGCGGCGTAAGCACCGGCATCCCCGGTTTTTCCGAGAGGGACGCGAAGGGCCATTGGAGCGGCGTGGATGCGGATTTTTGCCGCGCCGTGGCCGCCGCGGTCGGAGAAGCCACGCGCGTCTCCTACCAGGCCTTGCCGACGCTGGCCCGGTTCCCCGCCCTGATGAGCGGGGAAGTCGACATCCTGGCCCGCAACACCACCTGGGCCCTGGGGCGCGCGGTGCGGCTCGGCATCGTGTTCACGGGCCCGCTCGTCTATAGCTCACAGGGCGTTTTGGTCAGGGCGGAAAGCGGCATTGCGGACATCGCCGCTCTCGACCACACGAAAATCTGCGTGGTCAAGGATTCGACCCAGGACGCGTCCCTGCTTTACTGGGCCATGCGCATGAAACTGCATATCGACAAGGCCGGCTTCGACAGCGACGAGCAGGCGCGCGAGGCCTTTTTGCGGGGCGAGTGCCAGGGCTATGCCAGCGATGCCGCGTTGCTGGCCTCCATGCGCCTGGGCGCCCCCGGGGGGAAGGATGCCTATGGCATCATCGAGGACGACTCCACCATGGCCCCGCTTTCCCCGGCCGTGCGCCTGGGGGACGACGCCTGGCGGCAGCTCGTGGAAACCGTCTGGGCGGCCCTGCTTCTGGCCGAGGAATTCGGCCTCGGGCAAGCGGATTTCACGCCCGGCGCGCCCATGTCCCCGGCCAAGGAAGTCTTTCTGCGCAAGTCCGACACCCTGGCCAAGCCGCTCGGCATTGAGCCCGGCTGGGCCGCACGCGTCGTGGCCGCGGTCGGCAACTACGGCGAGATGTTCGCGCGCAATCTGGGATCCGGCAGCCCCCTGCGTCTGGAGCGAGGGCCCAACCGCCTCTGGTCCCAGGGCGGCCTGATGATTCCGCCCGATTTCTAATCGCCACTCACCCCCGCAAACGCCAAACGCCGGAAACCCCGCCATGCTGGATGCGCAAACCCTTGTCATCACCGTCGTGTTCGGGCTGGTCATCGTCTGCATCGCACTCGGCGTCGCGGACATGACGCTTCTCGCGCTCCTTGGCCTGTGCGTGCTGACCGTCGGCGGCCAGCTCACCCACACCGACGTCTTTAACGCCGCCAAGGCCTCATCCGGCTCCCTGGCGCTTTTATTCGGCGGCATGGTGGTGGCCCGGGTGCTTGCGCCGACCGGCGTCTTCGAGAACCTGGGCACGCGCTTTCTCATCCTGACAGGGGGCAGCGGACGTCGCTTCCTCCTGCTTTTGACCGCGCTGACCTCCGTGGTCTGCGCCATTTTGCCCAACGCCACGGCGGTCATCCTCATCGCCCCCATCGTCATACAGGTTTGCGAGGAACTGGACGCGGATTTTGCCGGGCCGCTCATTCTCACGGCCATCATCAGCAATGCGGCCGGCCTCCTCACCCTGGTCGGCGATCCGGCGACCTTTCTGGTCGGGCAGGCGGCCGGCCTGTCCTTTTTGCGCTATCTCCAAAAAATCAGCGCTGGCGGCTTGCTGAGCATCCTTATCGTGATTCCGCTGATGCCGTGGCTGTTCGGGGCGCTCTGGAAGACGCGCCGGGACCTTTCCCCCGAGCTGCGCCCCAAGCCCATCGCCCGTCCGGGATTCTGCCTCCTGACCCTTGGCGCCCTGGCGATCATGGTCTTCCTGTTTCTCGTCGGCGAGTTCCTGCCCGTGACCATCATTCCGCCAAGCGCGGCCATCATCGGCGCGAGCCTGGCGCTTTTGGCGCTGCACATCTCCCGCTACGAACCCACGGAAGCCGTCTTTCGGGACATCGACTGGCGCACGCTGCTTTTTATTTTTTGCATGATGTGCTTTGTCGAGGAGATTACCAAAACCGGCCTCATGAGTGGCCTGTCCCGGGCCCTGTACGCCGCTTGGGGCGACCATATCCTGGAAGCGGCCCTGGTGCTGCTCGTGTCCATCGGGCTGCTTTCCGGGTTTCTGGCCAATATCCCTGTCGTTGCCGCGGCGATCCTTTTGGCCAAAGGCTATCTGGTCATGGCCAAGGTGGTTCCCGAACTGGCCCTGGGGTTCGGCTATGCCGATTGGCCACCGGCGTCACTGCCCATCTTCGCGGGGATGATGTTCGGCGGCACGCTCGGCGGCAACGTCACCCTCATCGGCTCCTCGGCCACACTCGTGGCCGTCGGCATCAGCGCCAGCTACGGCAAGCCCGTGCCGTTCGTCTCGTTCATGCGCTATGGCATTCCCATCGCCGGCTGCCAACTTGCGGTCTCGGCTCTGTATGTTTGGCTGCTGTCGTTGTTCGTCGCGCCTTGAAAAACGGCTCCTGGCGAGCCTCGCCGCACCCGTTACAGCGCGCCGCGAATGGCCTCCAGGTCCAGGCCGCAGCGCTTGATGCGCGCGTAAAGCGTCACCCGCGACACCCCCAGCTCCTTGGCCGCGGCCCGCACGTTCCCCCTGGCCGCGCGAAGCGCATCGACCAGGCCCTGCATGCCCGTGTCGCCCTCAAGGCCGGATTCCGGGACTTTCCCGGCCGGCGGGCATGACGCGCCCCGGACGCATTCCGGCGGCAGGTCCGCCAGCTCGATGCGGGCCCCCTCGGCCACCACCGTCATGCGCTCCACCAGGTTTTCCAATTCCCGCACATTGCCGGGCCAGGAGTAGGACAGGAGCCATTCCATGACCTCGGGGGCGAATTCGGTCACCTGCCTGTGCAGGCTCTTGGCGGTTTTTTGCAGGAAAAAGCGGGCCAGGGCGGCGATGTCTTCCTGGCGGCGACGCAGGGGCGGGACGGTGATGACCAGGATGTTGAGGCGGTAATAGAGATCCTGGCGGAAGGTGCCGTTATGCACGGCGGCGGTCAGGTCGCGATGGGTGGCCGCCACGACCCGTACATCCACCCTTGTCGGGCGTTTTCCGCCGACCCGGGTCACTTCGCCCTCCTGGAGCACGCGCAAGAGGCTCACCTGGGCGGACAGCGGCATGTCGCCGATCTCGTCGAGAAAGAGGGTGCCCCCGTCGGCCAGTTCGAACCTGCCCGGCGCGCCCTGCCGGTTGGCTCCCGTAAAGGCCCCGGCCTCGTAGCCGAACAGTTCGCTTTGCACGAGGTCGCGCGGGATGGCCCCGCAGTTGACCACGACAAAAGGCTGGTCGCGCCGGGAGCCGCCGTTGTGGATGGCCTGGGCGAAAAGCTCCTTGCCCACGCCTGATTCGCCGAGGATCAGGGTGGTCATGGAATTGCCGCTGGCCACCCGGGCCAGACGCAGGGCCTGTCCCATGGCCGGGGCGTCGCCTTTGATGTCCGAAAAATCGTAGACCGCCTTGCCGCCGGTGATGCGCCCGGCCAGTTTGTGCATGCGCCGGCTTTCACGCAGGGTCACGCACAGGCCGCCTTCGGGCGTGGGCGAGGTGGAGAACAGGCAATGCTGCGACGTGCCGTCGGCCAGGCGCAGGGAACATTCGCCGTCCTTGACGCTTTTGCCGAGGACCAGCATGGGGTCGCCCCCGGTGACCGTGGCGATGGCGGACATGTCCCGGCCCGAGACATCCTCCCGGATGTGGAACAGGCGCTTGGCATAGCGGTTTATCAGGCGGATCGCCCCGTTGGCGTCGACCATCACCACGGCCTCGCCCAAAAGTTCCATCAGGGTCTGGACCTCCTGGAGCAGGCGGCGCAGGCGCATCTGTTCGGTGATGGCCCGGGCCGCCGCGATGACCAGGCCGAAGGTGTGCTGGTGGAACTTGTCGCGTTCCAGGGTCAGGGACAGGCTGCCGACCAAATTGCCCTTGTTGTCGAAGATGGGCGCCGCGGCGCAGGACCAGCCGTCGAAATGGGAATTGTAATGCTCACAGCCGAGCACGCACACAGGGGCCTTTTCTTCCAGGCAAAGGCCCATGGCGGTGGTGCCGTCCACGGTTTCCCGGCTGATGAGGCCGCGCAGGGGACAGGTCGTGCCACGGCCGAAGCCTTCCCCGGCGCCGATGGTATGCAGATACACGCCGTCGGCGTCCGTCAGGATGATACAGCTTTTCGACGGCAGGATGTTTTCCAGGAGTTCGTCCATGATGCGCGCGGCAATGGTGACGAAAAACTCATTTTTTTTGATAATAGTATGGAATTCAACATGGTTGAGGAGAACCATCGGCACACCGACCGACGGGACGCAGGCCGCGCGCGACCGCTGCCAGGAGCGCATGATGCTCGGGCGGATGGAGGGGGAGTGGGTGAGCTCGCCACGGTGAAACCGGGCGCGGGTGTTGCTTATTTTGTCCCAAAACAGGGAATTGAGCCCGTTGAGGATGGAAAACGGGCCGCTGTAGTAATTGCTGATCGTCGGCTCTTCATATTCGGATAATATACGTTCATCAATATAGCGGGATGACCCCAAGGACGCCAAGGCTTGCATCGGTCACCTCCTCCCATGCGTCAAACAAGAAACGCGTCTCTTTGCCGCTGCAACGCTCCCCCGGCTTTTTTCAAGGCAGCGCGTTTGATTACCCGGCATGGAATACAATTCTAGTATACGCGTCTTGTGGCACGCCTGCAAGGCATTCCGTGATAGTTCCCGGTGTCTCGCTCTTCTGTCGCGGGCTGTTTGCACAATGCATTGGTTGGGATAGAGCGAAAAAACTGCCGGGCCATATCGGGCCGGCCTTGTCGGGAAAGCGGCGTGGCCACGCGGCAGTCCTTGCCAGCGGGCCGGTATTCGCAAAGGCGGGGAAGGGGGGGACGTGCGTCACAGGGGGGCGGGCGGCCTCGGCAAAAGGGCGGCGATCGGGGAGATTCGACGCGTCAAGGCCCTCCGCCGCAAGCCCGGGGGCTTATGTCGGAGAGCCTTGTTTCGCGCCGGGAGGCCGGCCGCCTGCCGTCCGGATCAGAACACGTAGGCCAACCGGAGGGTGATGCTGTTGGTCTTGATGCCGTTTTGCACCGCCACCGGCAGCTTGTAATCGGCCATGAGCTGGAGGTGCTGGTTGAGCATGTAGAAAAAGCTCGCCCCCACCGTATGGTTGCAGGTGCGGTCGTTTTGCCGCGCCCCGTCCAGGGTCGTTTCCGCGCCGTAGGCGAAGTAGTAGTCGCCGGACACGAAGAAGTCCTTGGTCAGGTCGTAGCTGGCGTGAAACTCCACGCCGTAGAGCGGGTCCTTCGACGAGGTCACGGGTTTGTTTTCCGCGTCCGGGGCGTCGATGTTGTTGGTGTAAAACTCCACGTTGGCGATGAGTTCCAGCCAGGCCTTGTCGGCCAGCCGTTTGCCCACGGCCAGCTCCTGCTTGAAGGACCAGCGGTTGGAGCCGAGATTGACGATGCTTTCCCGGTGGTAGGGACCGGAGGGGATGGTGAAATAGGGGCTGTAGGCGAAGTAGTAGCCCTGCTCCATGTTGTTGACGAACCAGATGGTGGAGAGAAACGTGATGTCGCCGACGCCGGAGGAGCGTTCGCCGTTTAACTCCACCTCGCCGAAGGGAATGACCGCCTGGGGGTCGATGGTGAAGGGCCCGAGCTGCATGTAGTGGATGGGGCGCAGGATGCCCATGTTGGTGGTCAGATTGGCGTTGTCGCTGACTTTCTTGTCCCGGGCGTACAGTTCGTTGCCGAAGCCGTGGGAGTAGTAGAGGTTGATGATGTTGGTGCCCGGCGGCAGGGGCACGTAGTCCCGGGCGTTTGTCGTGCCGGCCGGCGCGCTGGCCGGGAGCGCGAGGCACAGACACAGGATCGCAAGCAGCAAGCGCTTGTTCATACGCCTTCCTCCTGTCCGAAGCGCCGCCTCCCTCCCTGCCGGAGAGGCGGGAGGCGGCTTTCATGGGGCCGTCCGCTCACGGCACTGGCGGAGCTACCAGCACTGTTTGTAGAGCGCCTCGATATCGGCCAGGGTTGGCACTCTGGGGGTGGTGATGGTCGAGATCTCGTTGAGCGCGTCTTTGGACATGGGGCCGATGTCCTTGGGGTCGATTTTAACCCCGATACGGGCGGCGGCCTCGGTGACGCTGGCCGGGATGCGCACATCGGCGCTTAAGCGCCGGATGGCGGCCACGGTCGTGTCTTCCGGGTAGGGCCCGAGGTCAGTGAGCCCGGCCGCCCGGGCGATGTCGGCCATCTTTTCCCGACAGACGATCTTGTTGAATTCCAGGCAGGTAGGCAGGGCCAACGCGTTGGCGTCGCCGTGGGAGATGCCGTAAAAGGCGCTTAAGGGGTGGGCCAGGGAATGGACGATGCCGAGGCCCGCGTTGGTGAAGGCCATGCCGGCCATGGTCTGGGCATAGGCCATCTTTTCCCGGGCTTCGAGGTCATTGCCATTGCCTGTGGCCCGGCGCAGATATTTGAAGATGAGCCGTATGGCGCCGATGGCCAGGGCGTCGGTGTATTCCATGGCGCCGATGGAGATGTAGGCCTCGATGGCGTGGGTCATGGCATCCATGCCCGTGGAGGCGGTGATGTGGGGCGGCAGGCCCATCATGAGCAGCGGGTCGATGATGGCCGCCTTGGGCAGAAGCCGGCCGTCGAGGATGACCATTTTCCAGTGGTGGTCGCCCCGGGTGTTGGTGATGATGGAGGCCGAGGTCGACTCGGAGCCTGTGCCGGCCGTGGTGGGGATGGCGATGAAAAAGGGCAGCGGCGCTTTGAGCAGGCCCATGCCCCGGTACTGGTCGATGGGGCCGCCGCTTTCGGCCAGAATGCCGCAGCCTTTGGCCGTGTCCATGGCGCTGCCGCCGCCAAGGCCGATCAGGCCGTCGCAGCCCTCCTTGCCATAGAGGGCGAAGGCTTCGTCGACGTTGTCGTCGGTGGGGTTGGCCACGGTGCCGTCATAGACGGCATAGGCGATGCCGGCTGCCGTCAGCACGTCTTCCACCCGCTTGGCCAGACCGGCCTTCACGATGCCCTTGTCCGTGACGACCAGCGGTTTTTTCACCCCGGCCGCCTTGAGCGTGTCCGGCATTTTTCCCAGGGCCCCGGCACCGGTAAAGAGCATGTCGGCCAGTTGAAAAGCGGTGACGTTGGACATGAAAAGCCTCCTTTTGGCTTGGTCGTCGTCGGCGGACGCTATTTGCGCGCGACCGCGAAGCGTCGTCTGGTGCGTTGCCCGCGCCTTGTATTCCCCTCCCGCTGGCGCGCCGGGGGACGTGCATATCGCCCCCGGCGCAGGGGTGGGACTGCGTCCGTTAATTCGCGGCGGCCATGGCCGCGAGCACCCTTTCCGGCCTGGCCGGCAGCGTCGTCACACGCGCGCCGCAGGCATGGCGGATGGCGTTGATGATGGCCACGTGGGGGCTGACCATGGGGCCTTCCCCGGCTCCGGCCGCGCCGAAGGGACCCCACTGGCGCGGATGGTTCTCGAAGTAGACGATCTCCAGATCGTCGGGCACGGCCTGGATATAGGGGAAGCCGGCCCCGGCCAGGGTGGAGTGCTTTTTCACGTCCTCGAAGTCCTCGGACAGGGCCAGCCCCACCCCGATTTCCATGCAGCCGTAGATCTGACCGTCTACGGCCAGCCGGTTGTTGATCTTCCCGATGTCGGCCAGGCAGCGCATGCGGTCCACGGTCACCTTGCCGGTGGCGGTTTCGACCGAGACCTCGGACATGTGGATGACGTACATGTAGACCAAAAAGGGGCTGCCAAGCCCGGTTTCGGGATCGCAGGGCACGCCGGGGATGGTGTAGACGCCGTCGAATCGCGTGGGCTTGTCGGCGGCGGTCATTTCGGCGTGGGTCCTGTACGTGCCGTCCTCCTTCCTGGCGGCGGCGAGCAGGGCTTCGCAGGCCACGCGTATGGCCCCGCCGACCACGACCTGGGAGCGGGAGGCTCCGGCCGGCCCGGCCGGGGGCTGTTTGGCCGAATCGGGCCAGCTGAAACGGATTTTTTCCGGCGGGACGCCCATGGGGCGCAGGGCTTCGTGGGCCGTGCCCACAGCACCGATGTCCGCGCCCTGGCCGTGGTCCTCCCAGGATGCGCCGACCGTCACGCCGTCGTCGGGATCGAGCCGCACGAAGACCTCGGCCCGCTCCACGCCGTCCCCGCCGGCCCCGTAGACGCCGACCGCGATGCCCACGCCCTTTTTCACGGCCGGGGTGGATTCCTTTTCGGCCCGCGCCTTGGCTTCCCGGTATATCGGGCGCAAGGCTTCAAACATTTCCGGCAGGCAGTAGACGTCGGGCTCCTGGCCCGTGGGGGTGGTGGAACCGGGCCGGTAGCAGTTGGCCAACCTGAATTCCAGCGGGTCCTGGCCGAGTTTGAGCGCCAGTTCGTCCACCAGGGATTCGCCGGCGAAAAAGGCCTGGGGACCGCCGAAGCCACGAAAGGCCGCGCCCCAGCAGTGGTTGGTGGCCACGGTGCGGCCCATGCCCCGGATGTTCGGAATGTCGTAACCCGCGCCGAGGAATTCGATGCCGCGAAAGGTCAGCACGTCGCCCATCTCGCAGTAGGGGCCGTGGTCCACGCTGTAATCGTGTTCCAGGGCCAGGATGCGGCCGGTGTTCTTGTTCGCCGCCATCCGGGCCTTGATGTGAAACGGCGAGCGCTTGCCGGTGTAGGTCATCTGCTGGAAGTAGTCGTAGCGCAGATAGGCCGGGCGTCCCGTGGCCAGGACCGCCACTGCGAGCAGGGCCTCGGTGGTGGGGCTCAGCTTGTAGCCGAAGGTGCCGCCCATGGGGTTGGAGGCCAGGGCGATCTTGTCCGGGGTGAGCCCGATGCCTTCGGCGATCATGAGGGCGTGCAGGTGCACGGCGATGGACTTGCTGTGGATGTGGAGCAGGCCGTCCTCGCCCATGTAGGCGAAGCCGACGTCGGGTTCGATGGGCATGTGGGGCTGGCGGCTGGTGTGGAATTCGCCCTCCGCCACGGCCACGTCGTCGCGCGCGAAGATGGGAGCCGTCTCCTCGCCCTTCACCAGCGGCTGGGTGAAATAGACGTTGGGGGTGCCGGGGTGGATCTCGATGGCGTCCGGGGCCATGGCCTCGGGCAGGGTCAGGTAGGCCGACAGCTCGTCCAGGTCGAGACGCACCTTGGCCGCGGCCGCCTTGGCCTGGGCGGCGGTATCGGCGCAGACGATGGCCACGGCGTCGCCGAACTGGAAGATCTTGGCGTCGCACAGGATGGGCCGTTCCCAGCCGTCGCCCTTGTGGCGCGGGTGGTTGACCAGGCCGAAAATGCGGTTTTTGCCTTTGACGTCTTTGGCCGTGAGCACCCGGTACACGCCGGGCATCTTTTCCGCCTCGGTCGTGTCGATGCCCCGGATCATGGCATGGTGGACCGTGGCCTGGACCAGGGCCAGGTGCAGGGTGCCATCCGGCATCTTGATGCCGAGGTCCGCGCCGTAATCCAGGGTGCCCGTGACCTTGGCCTCGGCCGTGGGACGCGGGTAGGATGAGCCCCAGATGCGCCGGTCGGCGGGCATGACGAAATCGAGGCTCGTCTCCGGGGCCTCGCCGCGCATGACGCCCGCCGCTTCCATGACCGCATCCACGATGGGCTTGTAGCCGGTGCAGCGGCAGGCGTTGCGGTGCTTTTGAAACCAGTCGCGCACGTCTTCGCGGCTGGGACTCGGGTTTTCGTCCAGGAGCCCCTTGGCCGAAACGATGAATCCCGGGGAGCAAAAGCCGCATTGCGCCGCCCCGTACTTGACCCAGGAGCGTTGCAGGGGATGGAGATCCCCGGGCTGGCCGATGCCTTCGATGGTGGTGATGCGGGCTTTTTCGGGAACGCGGCTCATTTTGGTGATGCAGGAGCGCACGACCTTGCCATTGATGATGACGGAGCAGGCGCCGCATTGTCCCTGGGCGCAGCCGATCTTGGTGCCGGTCAGATGCAATTGTTCGCGGAGAATGTCGGCCAGAAACGCATTGGGATTGGCTATTATGTTTTTCTCAACACCATTAACGATGAGTATCTTTTGCTCGAGTTGTTCCATGCTTATCACTCCAGTGTTTTTATCCACTTAGCAATAGGCATGCCACGTTTTGTGGAGAGCGATCTACCGATTTTAGAGGGAGTTGCTTGGAAGCAACAGACGAAAAAGGCCTGCCCTATGTAAAGGTGCACCTTACATGTTAGGAAGACATGTAAAGAGGCAACATCCCTGATGAAACCATCTGTCCCAGCCGGAAAATGGCCGGGAGGGCGGGCAGCGGACGCGGCGGCAAGGCCGCAGGGGGGGATTTTCCAACAGCTTGGTCGTGCGTCGCGCGCTGCTCCCTCAATAGTTATACGGCTCGGCCGGTCGCCATTCGAACATGCAGACCGCTTCAGGCTCGACGGTGGCCGGTGCGACGCGATCGGCGACGAACAGCGCATCCGGCGAGATGGAGGTGAAGCTCATGCCGGGGGGCGTGTACGCGCCGCGCTGGTCGTCGGGCATGGGGGCCAGATGGCCGTAGGCCACCTGCCAGCTCTTGTCCGGCGGCAGCGACGTGCCGGGCGGCAGCGTGACCTTGAAGCCGGTGGCCGTGCTGTCCGCGAAACAGCACCAGATGGCCAGCCGCCACAACACGAATTCCCCTTTGGCGTCGAGGGCAGGATCGCGTTTGACGAAGCCGCGCATGGCGTAGGCCAGCGCCCATTTCCCTGCCGGCTTGTTGTGGGCGATATCCAACAGCTCCACGGTGTTGATGGGGATGTAGGCCTTGCCGTCGACCGTCAGGCGGGTCGGCGTGGGGGCGGTTTTGGGCGGCGCGGGCAGTTGCGGTGGTAGGGCGAAAACGTCGACCTCGGGGGAAGCGGCGGGAAACGGCAGCCAGTTTTGGCTGATGGCGACCATGGCGGCCAGGGCGAGGTAGGCCAGGGCCCGGGAAACGCTCGGTTTGGCCACGGGGCGCAGCAAGGCCCAGACGGCCAGGGCGGCCAGCACCACGGCGGCGCTCAGGGTCAGGGGCTTGAACTTGGGGTTGAGGTAGTGCCAGTAGTCGCCGGCCAGGGCGAGGTAGGCCATGAAGGCGGCCATGGCCAGCCAGGCCAGGCCGTCCAGGCGGGCGAGCAGGGCGCGCGGGCGGAGGATCACGACGCGCCTCCGGTGGCCAGGCCGAAGGCGACGCAGGCGGCGAAGACCACCGCCGCCGGCAGGGTGGCGAGCCGGCGCACGAGCCTTGGCGTGAATACCTGCCGCCACATGAGCACGAGCTTGAGGTCGAGCATGGGGCCAAGGGCCAGAAAGGCCAGCCGCGCGGCCATGGGGAAGGTGGAAAACGAGGCGGCCACGAAAGCGTCGGCCTGGGAGCACAGCGACAGCCCGACGGCCAGCGCCATCATGCCGGGGATGGCCAACGTCATGTCGTTTTCCATGGCCATGACCACCGGGGCCGGAACGTAGGCCTTAAAGGCGGCGGCGGCCATGGCCCCGAAGACGAGCACCATGGCCATGTTGAGAAAATCGGCCATGGCGTGGGTAAAGGCGCTGGCCGCCTTGTCGCGCCGGGCCTTTTTGGCCAGGGCGGCAACCGGCAGCGCGTCGGCCAGGGAACCGAAGGGCGTGCCCGGGACCGTGGCGGGCGCATGGTCGTGATGGTGTTCCGGGCCGTGGTCATGGCCACAGCCGCAGGCGGGCGCGTCGCCGGCAAGGGGTTTTACAAGCGCCTCGGCCTTTTCCCCACCGGCCAGAAAGCCGACGACGAGCGCGGCCGTGGCGACGATCAGACAGCGCCAGATGGCCATGGTCGGGTCGCCCCGAAAGGCCACCAGCGTGGCCAGGATGGAGACCGGATTGATGACCGGGGCGGCCAGCATGAAGGTGACGGCCGCGCCGGCCGGCACGCCTTTGCCCATGAGGCGTCGGGCCAGGTAGACCACGCCGCATTCGCAGCAGGGCGTGGCCGCGCCAAGGGCCAGGCCGAAGAGCGTGGCGGCGATGCGCCCCTTGGGCACAAGCCGCTCCACGCGTTCGCGCGGCACGTAGGCCTCGACCAGCCCCGAGGCCACCGATCCCATGAGCAGGAAGGGCAGCGCCTCCATGACGATGGAGAGTGTTGCCTGGGTGAAAAGACCGAGGGCTCCGGTGGTGTTCATGCCGGGGCCGATTGTGGCGCGGCAAGCGGGCTTTCGTCCAGCCTCCAGGTCGCGCCCTCGCCGGCCGGTACGAACCGGGCCACCCGGTGGTGGAAAGCGGCCAGGGCCGGGCGGTGGGCGATGCTCAAAATGGCCGTGTCCGGCAGCCGGTCGACAAGCAGGCCGTACAGGGTCTTTTCGGAAGCCTCGTCCAGGGCCGAGGTGGCCTCGTCGCAAAAAAGCCATCGCGGGTGCAACAGGATGGCCCGGGCAAAGCCCAGGCGCTGCTGTTCGCCCACGGACAGTTCCTGGGACCAGTGGCGCTCCTCGCCGAGCCGGTCGACCAGATGGGGCAGGCCGCATTCCGCCAGGGTCGTGGCGATCTTGTCCGTGCCGTAGCGTTCGGGCGGGTCCGGATAGGCCACCGCTCCGGCTAGGGTGGCGATGGGCAGGTAGGGGCGCTGAGGCAGAAAGAGCGTCCGTTCGTGCTCCGGCATGGCCAGTTCCCCGGCGGCATAGGGCCAGAGGCCGCCGATGGCCCGAAACAGCGTGGACTTGCCGCAGCCGGACGGCCCGGCCAGCATGACGCGTTCCCCCGGGGGCAGGGTCAGCGAGGCCCCGGCCAAAAGCGTATCGCCGTCGGGGAGACGCAGGCTCACGTCGCGAAGCGCCATGCCCGTCCCGGCCGGCGCGGCCTGCCGGGTGAGCCCCGCTTCGGCATGGGCGGCAAGGTCTTCCAGCGCCGCCTCGAAGCCGGTCAACCGGTCCACGGTGGCTTTCCATTCGGCCAGACGCGTGTAGGCGCTGATGAACCAGGACAGGGCGGATTGGACGTGGCCGAAGGCCGAAACGGTCTGCATGAGGCCGCCCAGGTGGATGGCCCCGGAGAAATAGCGCGGCGCGGCCACCAGGAAGGGAAAGATGATGGCCGCCTGGGAATAGCCGGCGGAAAACCAGGTCAGGCGTTTTTGCCGGCGCATGATGCCCCACCAGTTGGCCACCACGTGGCTGAAGCGTTCGACGAGGCCCCGTCCCTCCTGGTCCTCGCCGCCGTAGAGCCCGATGGCCTCGGCGTTTTCGCGCACCCGCACCAGGTTGAAACGGAAATCGGCCTCGTAGCGCTGCTGGAAGAAGTTCAGGCGGATCAGCGGACGGCCGATGTAGTGGGTCAGCAGCGAGCCGACGCCGGCGTAGACCAGGGCGGCCCAGAGCATGGAGCCCGGGATGGGCAGGTTCAGGATGTGGATGTCGCCGGACAGGTTCCAGAGGATGACGGAAAAGGAGACGAGCGACACCACGGATTCGAGGAACCCCAGCGTCAGCGACAGGGTCTGCTCCACGAAGCCGTTGATGTCCTCGCTGATGCGCTGATCGGGGTTGTCGGTAAGCCCCCCCTCGAAGCGCAGCCGGTAGGCGTTATGCGGCGTGAGCCAGCGCTCGGTATACCGCTGCGTGAGCCAGCGCCGCCAGCGGATTTGCAGCATCTGGCGCAGGTATATCTGGTAGACGGCCACGATGATGAACATGGTGGCCAGGATGGTGAACCGGCCGAAGAGCCGGAAAAATGCTTCGACGTTTTTTTCCTGGAGGGAATTGTAAAAGAGGTTGTTCCACTCGTTGAAAAGCACGTTGAGGTAGACGATCCCAAGGCTCATGGCGACGATGACGGCCAGGAGCAGGCCGGACTTGAGCCGTTCCTCGCTTTTCCAATAGGGTTTGGTGAGCTTCCACAGGTCGGACAGAAAGCGCCGCTTGGCTGCGGGCATGGGGAGACTCCTTTTGGGGTTGCGCGCGGTCCGCACGGGCGGACCGTACCCCTCTAGCCACTTGGCCATGCCGACGCAACGTCCGACTCCCCGGAATTTCATGAAAAATGGTTCATATGGGGGGGAGAGAGAGGAGAAGGAGGAAGATGCGAGAGGGGAACCCTTTTTGAAAAAAGGGTTCCCCTCTCGCGCTCTCCCCTCCCCAAAACTTTCAATGGTTACGGGTGAGTAAACGATAACACTCTGTAACCGTCACAAGTCTTGGGAAAGGGGGCCCGGGGGGAGAACCTTTCTACAGAAAGGTTTCCCCCCGGTTCCCTCTAATAGCGATAGGTGAAGCCCATGGCGGACTCGTTCCAGGTGAGGTCGCGGCCCATTTCGAAGTAGGGATTGGAGCCGAGTGCCGTATTGAGGGCGCGGATGGCCCGGGGCGAGTTGTTGCCGCGCAGGTAGGCGAAGGACGAGGCGTAGCTGGTGAAATAGGCGGCTTTGGACCCGGCCATGGAGAAAACGCCCCAGGGCGTGACCTTGAAGCCCGGCGTGGTGACGGGCAGGCTCAGGATGTAGAAATCCAGCTCGTCGCCGACCTGGGTGGTGGTGTCATAGGTCCGGTTGGCGTCGATGAGGCGGGCGAAACCGGCCGTGACGCGCAGGGTGTCGGGAATGAGCGGCGCATTGACGAGCACCGCGGCGGCCCAGTCGGTAAAGACGAGGCTGTCGTTGAAAAGCGCGCTCTGGGGCAGGGCCGTGGGCTGGAGCCCGGCCGTGACCTCGATGTCGGTGCCCGGATATTTGAACTGGAGGAAGGCTTGGTAGACCTGGATGGCCTCGGCCGGGTTGGCGGACGGGACATTTGTTGCAGAGGGACGCAACCCTAGGGTCAGGCAAAAACCCTTGCCGCGGGTTCGTCCGGAGCGCAAGGCGGGGGGTTACTGGAAGGGATAGGGCTCTTTTTCGAATTCCTTGGCCCGGGGCGTGGGGTAGAGGCCCTTGGCCTTAAGCGCCGCCAGGTCCTTGGAGCGGTCCACCCACTTGGTGTGGAGCAGATGCTCGGACTCGTGGGACAGCGGCTCATGCAGGAACTTCTTGTAGAGCGTGATGACCTGGGCGTTGTCCTGGGAGGCCCGGACCTTGAATTTGGCGTCCGCGCCATAGACGGCGTTTACGCGGTCCATCATGTACTCTTTGAGTTGCTTGGCCGCGGCAACGGCCTTGCTGGTCAGGCGCAGGCCGATCAGGGCGCCGCCGGTCAGAACGCAGGCGGTCTTCATGAAACCGCGCCGGGTGGTGGCAAGTATCGACATAGATCCTCCTGGGGCGCGTTTCCGCGAAACCGCTTGTGCGGGTTTCGAAGGGCACACGCCTGGGTCGTTATTTCTGCAAAAATACTACCGTATTTTTTATGCGTTACGCCTTTTGCGCGTCGTAGAGGGCCAGACGCTTTTTGAGCGACGCGTAGAACTTCGTGGTGGTCCGGTTCATGGATTCGAGTACGGTCGGCATGATGGGCTGGCCGCCGCCCATGACGCAGCCGCCGGGGCAGGCCATGAATTCGATGAAGTGGTAGGGCGATTTGCCGGCCTTCACTTCGTCGCAGACCTTGGCGAAGTTCTTGCCGCCGTTGACCACGGCCACTTTGACGTCGGTGCCGCCGATGTTGATCGTTGCTTCCTTGATGCCGTTTAAGCCGCGAACGGCCTTGAAGTCCCAGCTCTGGGGCGGTTTTTTGGTCAGGGCCTGGTAGGCGAAGCGCAGGGCCGCTTCCATGACGCCGCCGGAGACGCCGAAGATGGTCGCGCCGCCTGTCGATTCGCCCATGACCGCGTCGCGTTTGCCGTCGGCGATCTTCGGCAGGTCGATGCCGGCTTTTTGCAGCATGTAGGCCAGCTCGCGGGTGTTGATGGTGGCGTCGATGTCGCGCAATCCGCTGGCGTCCATTTCCGGCCGCATGCCTTCGAACTTCTTGGCCGTGCAGGGCATGATGGACACGGTGTAGATCTGCTTGGGCTCGTAGCCGAGTTCCTTGGCCCCGTAGGTCTTGGCCAGGGGACCCATCATGCCGATGGGCGACTTGCACGAGGAGAAGTGCGGCAGCAGCTCGGGGTAGAAGGTTTCGGCGTACTTCTGCCAGCCGGGACAGCAGGAGGTGAACTGGGGCAGGGGCTTGTCGAGCTTTTTGGTGATGCGGGCCAGAAGCTCGGAGCCCTCTTCCCAGATGGTGACGTCGGCCGTGAACTCGTTGTCCCAGACATTGGAGAAGCCAAGCTGTTTGAGCGCCGTGAGCATGTGCTCGGTGGTGACCGCGCCGAGCGGCAGGCCGAAGGGATCGCCCAGGGCGTAGCGCACGGCCGGGGCCGGCATGGCGATGACCTTGACGTTTTTATCCTTGAGCTTGGCCTCGATCTCGGGGACGAAGGACACGGTTTCGTAGATGGCCGAAACCGGGCAGTGGGTGAGGCACTGGCCGCAGTTGATGCAGGCCGCCGGATCGACCACCTTGTGGGGCGCGCCGGATTCGCCGGTGATGGCCCCGGTGGGGCAGTAGCCCATGCAGGTGTCGCAGCCGATGCATTTGGTCTCGTCGACCTGGACGATATAGGCCTGGTCCAGGTTCGTACCCGGAGGCGGCACGCTTTGTTCGTAGAAGATTTTTTCCATCTCGATGCGGCTCATACGCAACCTCCAACGGTTAGATGGGTTACCCTTGCGGGCGGGTTTTCAGGAAAGCGGGGGCGCGGCGCGTTCCGGAGGGTTCGCGGTTTCCCCCGGAGGCGGTGCCCAACCTGTGGGAAAGGCTTGCTGCATATTCATGCAAAAATAGTTTACTTAAAATAGTATAAAATAATATTTCGTGGCACGGAATCGTGATACTTCATATTTTCGTATGGAGCAAGCCCCTTTGCGGCAAAGTGGGGTTGCCCGCGCATTTTTTCACGTGGGGTGTTCGATGCGACGCGCAGGGGGCAGAAGGAGAGGCGTCGAACCGGCTGAAGCCAGACGTCTCTCGTTAAGGAGGAAGCGATTTCGTGTGGCTGTCTGCTTTATCGTGAGGACGGGCTTTGGGTTATCGAGAGCGCCGCATCGCCATGTAACGGCCCGGAGAATCTCCAAAAGCCCGACGAAACATTTCGATGAAGCCGCTAGTGTCGCGTTCTCGAAATTCGTGCATACAAATTTTGAGAATAATATATTAAAATAATTATTTTTTCTCTAAAAAATATTGTCATATTTTTTAGAGAACGCGACACTAGGGGTAGCATACCCCAGGGCATCGGCGACAGCACCAACGGACTCCCCTTGAGCCAGCATTTCCAAGGCATGTGTCAGGCGGGCTTGTTGACGCCATTGGGTAAATGTCAACCCCGTCTCCGCTATAAACAATCTGCCAAGCGTTCTGGGGGATACGCCAGCCCATGCGCCCCATTCTTCAAGAGTCCTTTTTTCTTCAGGATGAGTTATAAATTCTTCTGTAATCCGTGACAGTCGAGGATCTGACGGGATAGGAAGATGTAATGGCTCGTTAGGTGAGCGCTTTATTTCATCAAGTAAAATAGCAAGGATTCTTTCTTGATATTCGTCAAGAACATCTCTTGGTCCCCATGATACTATTCTTTTTATAAGAGCATCCATTAACTTGCTTATATTAATGACACAAGGAAAATCTAAAATATCAGAACATATTTGCGGAAGTATCAATATGCTCCACCCGCTTATTGCGCCAGAAATTTTTATTTTATGTTCCGTCTTTGGTGGGATCCAGCCAGCACGTAGCGGAGGTAATACCCAGGATCCATGCTTTGTACTGACCTGCATCAAACCATCATGTACGCAAAAGAGTTGACCCCTTTCATGATTATGCCAGGCATATTCGCGCGTCCCAAGGCGGTACTCACAGCCTGGCTGGTCATCGCCAGAAAGTACGATGAGCGGGGGGCCATCAAGCCGCTCGCTTGAATCCACGCAAAGCGCATCCATTGTTAGTCCTCTTGGCGACTTTTCGATATATTTTGTCCAGATAACGTTAACCTGTCAAATGGCGCGTGGTCTATCCGTATGCGGAGAGGCGGATGCCATGTCGGCAAAGGTGGTCTGAATGGAAAACCATTCCAGCTCCTCAGGGGAATCTGGCTCAAACAAAAAGGAAAAAAAGCATGAAAGTTGTAGCGATCAATGGAAGTCCACGAAAGGAAGGCAATACGGAACTGCTCCTCGAAGCGGTGTTGAAACCTCTGGCGGAATCCGGCTGGGAAACCGAGCTGATCCGAATTGGCGGCAAGAAGATTCGGGGATGCTGCGGTTGTCATAAGTGCTGGAATAAAAAAGATAAGCACTGCATTTTTGGAGGCGCGGACATTTTCAACGATTGTTTTTCACAGGCTGTGGCGGCGGATGCCATAGTCCTGGGATCTCCAGTCTATTTTACAGATGTCACAGCAGAAATGAAAGCTTTCATTGATAGAGCAGGTTTTGTTGCTCTTGGGAATGATTGCGCACTATCTGGAAAAATTGGAGCTTCCGTGGTGGCTTTACGCCGAGGTGGGGCGACGCATGCATTTGATACAATGAATCATCTGTTCTTCATGTCACAGATGATCGTGCCTGGTTCAATTTATTGGAACATGGGCTATGGTCTGAAACCGGGTGACGTGGGCGCCGACGAAGAAGCATTTCGGAATATGCAGCACCTGGGTGAGGCCATCAATTGGCTGGGAAAGACAATAGAAGCTGGTAAGGCTTCTTATCCAGTAGTGAAGGAGGGCGAATTACCCCCTGACCCGAAGGCGTAGATCAAGGGGGGGGGCGGTCTGAGGTGGTCTGGATTGGCGGGGCAGTGGCGCGGCCGAGGACGCGGCCTGTGGCATACACAGGATACAGTATTTTTGAGGGCCAAGTCGAGCGGAAAAGAACCCTCACCATGCCCCTTGAAAAGTTTTTGAAGAGGGGTCCAGGGGGGAAACTTTTTGAAAAAAGTTTCCCCCCTGGCCGCCGGCGGCATTGTTCCCGCCTCGCTTCTCTTACACGTCGATGCCGGCTGCGTCCACGGCGGCCATGCCCCCCTCGACGCTGACGACCTGTTTGAAGCCCATGTGGGCGAGGGTGATCAGGGCTTCGTAGGAGCGCGCTCCGGTGTTGCACATGAGCACGATATTCTTGTCGCGGGGCACCTCGGCCAGACGTTCGCGCAACTGGCCCTGGGGAATGTTGTGCCAGCGGCCGGGGTATTTCTCCACCAGCGGCTCGCCCTGGAGCGTCTCGCGGCAGTCGAGGATGTAGGCGTCGCCGAGATCGGACTGCTTCCAGAGCTCGCCGAATTCGTTGACGGTGATGCCGCTGTTGCGGCCGGAAAGGATATTGTCGGCCACGTTGCCGACGGTGTTCAGGATGTCCATGGCGGCGGCGAAGGGCGGGGAGTAGGCCACTTCCACGTTGGAGACGGCCGAGACCTTGGGCTTGCCCGGCAGCATGGCGGCCACGGTGTTGACCTTGCCGACCACGGCGTCGCCGTTTTCGCCGAGGGCCTGCAAGCCCAGCACCCGTTTGGTGCCGCGCTCGGCGATGAGCTCCAGGGACATGAGCCTGTGTTCGGGGTAGAAATGGGCCCGGTCCACGGCCGTGATGTGGGTGGAGACGGCGTCGATTCCGGCCCGCTTGGCCGAGGCCAGGGTGAGCCCGGTGCCGGCCGCGCCGAGGTCGAAGAGCTTGACGCACCAGGAGCCAACCACGCCCTCGAACGAGGAGTCGCCGCCGGCCAGGTTGTCGCCGATGATCCGGCCCTGCCGGTTGGCCATGGACCCGAGCGGCAGGAACATGGGCTGGTCGGTGACCAGGTTTTTGACCACCACGCAGTCGCCGCCGGCGTAGATGTCCGGGTCGGAGGTGCGCATGTGCTCATCCACGATGATGCCGCCGCGCGGGGACACGTCGAGGCCGGCCGCCTTGGCCAGGGCGTCGTTGGGGGTGACGCCCACGGACACGATGACCATGTCCGCCTCGACCACGCCCTTGTCCGTGACCACGCGTTGGGCCTTGCCGTCGCCCTCGATGGCCTTGACCTGTTCGGCCAGGCGGAAGGTGACGCCCTTTTCCTCCATGTGCCGCTGGGCCATGCCGGCCAGGGTCGGGCTGGTCACGCCCGGCAGGATCTGGTCGAACAGCTCGATGACGGTGACGTCGAGGCCCCACATGTCGGCAAAGGCCACGGCCATTTCCAGGCCGATGAATCCCGAGCCGATGATCGCCACCGACCCGATCGAACCGGCGGCCACGGCGCTTTTGATGGCCTCGGCCGCCTCCAGGTTGTTGACCGCGTGCACGCCCGGCAGGTCGAGTCCGGGGATGGGGAGCTTGCGCGTGGAGCTGCCCGTGGCGATGACCAGCTTGTCGTAGGGGATGGCCTCTTCCTTGCCCGTCGGCAGGTGCCGGGCGGTCACGGTCTTGGCTTTGCGGTCGATGGCGGTGACCTCGGTTTCGGGGCGGGCGTCCACGTCCTTGACTTCGTGAAAGAATTCGGGCGTGCGCACCATGTGGAAGGCCGTGGCCTGCAGGGCTGAGACCTCGCTGACCTCGCCGGAAACGTAATAGGGAATGCCGCAGCCCCCGTAGGAGATGCGTTTGCCCCGGTCGAGCATGATGACCTTGCTGTCAGGGGAGAGGCGCTTGAAGCGGCAGGCGGCCTTGGGCCCCAGGGCCACGGCTCCGATGATGACGACCTGTTGTGGCATGGCGTATCCTTGCGTTTCGAGTTGTTGTCCGGGCATTCTCAGGGATCATTCCTTGGGACGGCGTCGACTATGCATACGGGCAGAGTCGGAAAACAGGCAGTTGCAGGCTCTTTTCCCCCGGCGGCACAATACTGAAATGGCGTTAAAGTATTCCAAAGCCGGACCTTGTCAATGCCCCGGCCCAGACTGTACCAGAACGGGGAGGGAAGGAGGCCGGTTTGACGGATACGCGCGCGGCAACGCTTTTCGTGGTGGCGACGCCCCTGGGCAATGTCGCGGATGTTTCGCCCCGGGCGGCCTCGGTTCTGGCCGGGGCCGAGGTGGTTTTGTGCGAGGACACGCGGCGCACGGGGCTTTTGCTCAAATCGCTCGGCATAACGGCCCGGCGGCTCGTGAGCTTTCACGAGCACAACGAGGAGGCGAGGCTGCCCCAGGTGCTGGCCTGGCTGGACGCGGGCCAGGATCTGGCCCTGGTTTCCGACGCCGGCACGCCGCTTCTGGCCGATCCGGGCTACCGGCTGGTGCGGGCCGCCCGGGAAGCGGGCCACGCCGTTTCGCCCGTGCCCGGTCCCTCGGCCATCCTGGCGGCCCTGTCGGCGGCCGGCATCGCGCCGTACCCGTTTTCCTTTCTCGGCTTTCCGCCCCGCACCGTGTCCGAGGCCAGGGAGCTGTTCGCCCGCTTCGGCGCGACAGGGGCGACGCTGGTTTTTTTCGAGCGCAAGACGCGGCTGCGGGCCACCCTCGCCGTTGCCTTGCAGGCCCTGGGCGATCGGGAATGCGTGCTGTGCCGGGAGCTGACCAAAACCTTCGAGGAATTTCTGCCCGGCACGCTGGCCGGATTCGCCGGGCAGGAACTGGAGCTTCTCGGCGAGGTGACGGTGGTTGTCGGCCCGGGCCGGGCGATGCGCTCGTCCGATGAAGAGGCGGCGCGCGTGGCGCGGGAGGAGGCGGCGGCGGGAGGCAAGCCCCGCGAGGCGGCGAGACGCGCCGCGGCGCGGCTTTCGGGATGGACCGTCAAAGAGGTTTATGCGATGCTCGAAAACCGGAAGCACGATTGACCCGGAGGGTATGGCCGCATGGTGGACGGTCCGCGCGCCGCACGGGAAGGGTATTGCGTTCTCGACGCCGAGGAACGGGAGTATCTCGTCGGCGTGGTGGGCTGCGGCCCCGGATTCGACACCATCCTTGAAATCGTGGCCGGCGAGGAATTTCGCGAGTTCCTGCCGCCCATGCGGCTGGCCGGCGTGTCCGGGCTGGCGCCGGACGATCCCCACCTCCAGGCCCCGCTTCTGGCCGGTGTGCCGCTCTATCCCACACCCAGCGAACTTTTCGCGGCCAACCCCGGCATCAACCTCGTGGTGGAGCTGCAAAGCGGCTGCGACTGCCGGGCCCTGGCCGCATCCATGCCGCCCGGGGCCTCGCTGATCGACAGCACGGCCTCGTTTTTCCTGTGCGCCCTGTCCAACGCCGTGTCCGTGGGCGCGCATTGCCGCCGCCGCCTCGACCACCAGAAACTTTTGCTCGAAGCCATCGTGGACGAGGTCCAGGAGGACATCGCCCTGGTCTCGGCCGCCGGCAAGGTGGTCGACCTCAACCGCAACATCCTGGCGCGCCTGGGCAAGTCCAAGGACTCGCTCCTCGGCCGGCCCTGCAAGGAACTGCAAAGCGGCTCCGACGACCCGCCCTTTTGCGATCCCGACGATCCGCAATCCCCTTTCAGCATGGCCCTGGCGACCGGCGTCAAGGCCGAGCGGCTCCAGACGGCCATGGCCGCCGACGGCCGGCTGCGCTACTTCCGCACCTACGCCTACCCCGTCAGCAACGCCGTGGGCCGGGTCGGGCACGTGGTGGTCTTCCGCCGCGACATCACCGACCGCACCCAGGGGGAGATCAGCGCCCGGCAGGCCGAACGCATCGAGACCGTGGGGCGGCTGTCCTCGTATCTGGCCCACGAGATCAGAAATCCGCTTTTCGCGGCCAGCGGCTTCGCCAGACGCCTTTCGGCCATGACCGACCTGCCCGGGGCGGCCCGGGAAAAGGCGGCCATCGTGGTGGAGGAGCTGACCCGCATGGAGGCGCTGCTCACCCAGTTCCTGGAATTCGCCCGGCCGGTCGGCGGGACGGTGGAGGGAACGGCCGAGGTGGACCGTGCCGCCCGGGAAGCGGTGGACGCGGTGCGCGCCGAGGCCGAGGCGCGCCGGGTGGGGCTGGTGATGGACATCGCCCCGGAACTGCCGCCTGTGGCCCTCGATCCGGCCCTGCTCAAGCAATGCCTGGTCAATCTGCTGCGAAACGCCGTGGAATCCCTGCCCCATGGCGGTCTGGTCGCATTGGCCGCCGACCGGGTCGAGGAGCGGGTGCGGCTTCAGGTCACGGACAGCGGACGCGGCGTGACCCGGGAAAACCTGGAGAACATGTTCAGTCCCTTTTACAAGAGAGACCAGTGCGAATACGGCCTGGGGCTGGCCATGGTCAAAAAAGTGGTGGACGATTTCGGCGGCTCGGTGGAGGCGGTCGGGCAGCCGGACGGCGGATGCGCTATTACCCTTTTTCTGCCGCCGGTGTTGGCCGGCGCGACGCATTGATGCCGCGCTCCCGAAATGCCGGGGGACGCCGCACGGACGCCGCACGGACGCCCGCGCCAAGGAGGATGCCATATGGCCGATGTCGACGACGGGATGCGCGGTCTGGTGGATATGGACCGGCTGCGGCAGCGGTTCGATAACGACGACGAACTGCTGGGCGAGATCTTCCGGGTGTTCCAGACTGAGACCCCGGGCCGGCGGGCCGGCTTCGAGCAGGCCCTGGCCGCCGGGGACATGAATGCCGTCACCCATCTGGCCCATTCCCTCAAGGGGGTGGCCGCGACAATGTTCGCCGAGCCCCTGCGCCAGGTGGCCTACGACCTGGAAATGGCCGGACGGGCCGGTGATACGGCGGCTGTGTCCCGGCTGGCCGCGGTCCTGCTGCGGCGCCTCGAAGCCACGAACCAATATGTGGCGGGGTTGTTCTGAGCCGCAAGGCCGGACGCATGCGCGAGGGGGAACCGTTATCTGCGTTTCCCCTGCCGCGCGCAGCCCTTTCCAGGTTTTTTGTTGTTTTGCATCATACCGTTATAATTGCACTTCGGTGAAAATTGCCCACTCGATTACGATTACGTAATCGAGTGGGCAATTTTCGTAACCAGCCGCGTCATTCTCCCTTCCCCGGTCCGCCGATTCCCTGTCTTCCCGGCCTTTGCGGCAATGGCACGCGTATTGCTCAATGGTTCCCGCAATCTGTTCGGCCATGCGGGGTTCTTGGATATTTCAACAAGAATTCCGACAAGTTGCCGGATGAACGCGAAATTTGATCCGTATCGCCGCCGCTTACGGGTGCCGGGTGGCGGGTTCGAAAAAGGGCGAAACAACGCCCATACCAGGAGAAGGGAACCATGTTCCAGATCGAAGAAGGGCTTGCGGGCGTAAAGACGCTGCCGCGCGTGCGCGCCAAGGGCCGTTATCTGTTCGCCGGCGAGGACAAATTCTTCATCAAGGGCGTCACCTACGGGCCGTTCCCGGAGAACTCCCGGGGCGAGCAGCTGCCCGAAGACGAGACCGTCAACCACGATTTCGAACTCATGCGCCGGGCCGGCGTCAACGCCATCCGCGTGTACTACGTGCCGCCGCGCCGCTTCCTGGATATCGCCGCCCGCCATGGCATCCGCGTCATGATCGGCATTCCCTGGCCCGAGCACCTGTGCTTCCTCGACCAGTGGGAAGTGAAGGAAGACATCAAAAAGACCGTGCGCGAGGCCGTCGCCTCCCTGGCCGGCCATCCGGCCATCCTGGCCTGGCTGATCGGCAACGAGATTCCGAGCCACATCGTGCGCTGGCACGGCGCGGGCAAGGTGGAGAAGTTCCTGGCCAGGCTCGCCGCCATCGTGCGCGAGGAAGATCCCGAGGGCATGGTCACCTACGCCAACTACCCCTCCACGGAGTACCTGCGCCTGCCGTTCCTCGATTTCCTGTCCATCAACGTCTATCTGCACGACAAGAAGGCCTTTCGTTCCTACGTCAAGCGGCTGCAGAACGTGGCCGGCGAACTGCCGCTGGTCCTGTCCGAGTTCGGCATGGATTCCATCCGCAACGACGAGGAGCACGTGGCCGAGACCCTGTCCTGGCAGCTGCATTCCGCCTTCGAGCTTGGCGTTTCCGGGACCATGGTTTTCGCCTGGACCGACGAATGGTACACCGGCGGCCATCTGATCGAGGACTGGAAATTCGGCATCGTGACCGAGACGCGCAAGCCCAAGCCCGCCTACCAGGCCGTGGCCGACGTCTACCGGCAGCGCCTGCCCATGCTGCCGGAAAATCCGCCGTTTATTTCCGTTGTCGTGTGCGCCTACAACGCCGCCTCCACCATGGACGGCTGTCTGGCCTCCTTCGCCCGGGTGGACTACCCCGGCTTCGAGGTCATCGTGGTCGATGACGGCTCCACCGACGACACGGGCGCGATTTGCGACAGCCACGCCGCCGCCGCGCCCTACATCCATGTCATCCATCAGCCGAACCTGGGCCTTTCCGCCGCCCGCAACGTGGGCATGAACGCCGCCCAGGGCGATGTCGTGGCCTACACCGACTCCGACTGCTACGTGGACCCGCACTGGCTCCACTACATGGCCTGGGCCTTCACCGACGAACGCTTTGTGGCCGTCGGCGGCCCCAACCTGACCCCGGCCGAGGACAACCGCACCGCCGCCTGCGTGGCCGTGTCCCCCGGCGCGCCGACCCATGTGCTTTTGACCGACGAGATCGCCGAGCACATCCCCGGCTGCAACATGGCCTACCGCAAGGAGCATCTGGCCGGCATCGGCGGTTTCGACGCCACCTACCGCGCGGCCGGCGACGACGTGGACGTGTGCTGGCGGCTCCAGGACCAGGGACACCTCATCGGTTTTTCCGCGGCCATGACCGTGTGGCATCACCGCCGCAACACCGTCTCGGCCTACCTCAAGCAGCAGAAGGGCTACGGCCGGGCCGAGGCGCTGCTTCTTCCCAAGCACAAGAACCGCTTCAACATGCTCGGGAATTCCCGCTGGGCCGGCCGCATCTACGGCGACATCTCCGGCGCGCTTCTGGCCGCCCGGCCCATCGTCTACCACGGGGCCTTCGGCATGGGGCTGTTCCAGACCCTCTACGAGCCCAAGGGGAGCCTCACCGCCTACCTGCCGCTGTCCATGGAATGGATGATCCTGGCCGTGGCCTGCATCATCGCCACGCCGTTGAGCTTCCTCGCCGGCGGCCTGGGGCTGGCCATGGCCGCCATGACCATCGCCTTCGTGGCCTACCGGGTGAGCAAGGCCCGGTTGCCCGAGCAGTACGACAACATCACCGCGCGCCTGATCATCGCCGGGCTGACCGTGGCCCAGCCGGTGCTGCGCGGCTGGACCCGCTACAAGACGGTCTGGACGCTTAGGCGCGGGGCCGGCGTCAACGCCTGCCCGTTGCCCCTGGCCGACACGGCGGGCTGCGACGAGTCGAGCCTGCCGCGCGTGGGCCTGTTTCGCCGCCTGGCCGCAACCGGCAGCATTCTGGCCCATCGCCTGTCCTTCCACCGTTTCTTCTGGAACAACAAGAGCCTCGAGCGCGACGAGCTGCTCGCCTCCATCATCGGTCTTTTGCGCACGCTCGGCGTCTCCTACGCCCTCGACAGCGGGTTTGCCGCCTCGTCGTCCACCCCGCCCTGGGATCTGGCCGCCAAGGCGGGTAAGCTCACCACCTCGCGCCTGCGCGTGACCGTGGAGAACCACGGCGGCGAGAAGCGGTTCGTGCGCCTGGCCGGTTCGGTCCTGCCTTCCGGCGCGTCGTTTCTGGCCCTGGTCGCCTGCCTGGGCGCGGCCGCCGGGTGCTTCCTGCTCCATCCGGTCCTGGCCCTGGCCTTCGGCGCCGCCGCGGTCGGCCTGGCCGGCTGGATGACCGTGGGGCTTTTCCGCTCCGCCTCGCTCGTGGCCACCATCATCCAGTACGTCATGGTCACCCGCCCCGGCTGCTCCATGAGTGAGCCGGTGGAAGAACGCGTGACCCGCGTGGTCAAGCCGCGCACGGCCGAAACCGTGGCCCAGCCCGTGCCTGAGGAAACGGTTGCCGCCGCGGTTGCCGCCGAACTCGAGCCCGAGTCGGTGGTTGTCGAGACCGAAGCCGCTTAACAGCGGTATCCGCCACGCCGCCCCAAGGTGCTTCGGCCTCGGGGCGGCATGATTGGTTATACGTTTTATTTCTCCCCGGTATGGGGGGATCGGGGGGCCCTCGGCCCCCCGACGGGGTGCAGGGGCGGAGCCCCTGCCGGTGAGGTCCAGGAGAGGCGGCGCCTCTCCTGGCAAGGAAAATCGCCATGAGCATGTTTCGTACGCTGCTGGGGTATCTCAAGCCCTACAGAGCCCTGTTTATCCTGGGGCTTGGACTGGTCGGTCTGGCCAGCGCCATGGAGCTCCTCAAACCCTGGCCGCTGACCTTGGCCGTGGACCAGATCATCGGCCACAAGTCCCTGGAAGTCATGGGCTGGAAGCCCGATCTGGCCGCCATTTCCGTCAGCGTCCAGCTTCTCGTCGTGGTCGGCATGCTGGTCGGCGTGCACTTCCTGGTGGGCTTCGTACAACTCCTCAACAACTACCTGACCATCCGCATGGGCCAGGACATGGTCCAGGACCTGCGTTGCGACCTGTTCGACCATCTCCAGCGCCAGTCGTTGCGCTTTCACCAGAACTGGCCCACGGGCGACCTCATCTACCGCATCATGGGCGATACCTACGCCGTGCAGGCACTGCTCATGAACGGCGTCTTCACCACGGTCACGAGCACCGCGCTGCTTTGCGGCATGCTGGTGGTGTGCGTCCAGATGGATGCGGAACTCACGTTTTACGCCCTGTGCGTCATCCCCTTCCTTTTTATCGCCATATCGCGGGTGTCGCGCAAGATCGGCGACCTGACCACGGAGACGCATCTCAAGGAATCCCAGGTCTACACCACGGTGGAGCGCATCTTTTCCTCCATCACCCTGGTCCAGGCTTTTGGCCGCGAAGACGAGGAACGCCGCAAATTCGTGTCCGAGTCCCAGCATTCCTTCGACCGGAAGCTGTCGCTCTATGCCTTGCAGACGGTCTACGGCTGGTTGGTTTCCGGCATCACCGCCGCCGGCACGGCGCTGGTCCTTTACATCGGCGTGCGCCACGTCCTCGACGGCCTGCTCTCCACCGGTGAACTGCTGGTTTTTATCGCCTACCTGGGATCGCTCTACACGCCGCTCAATAACCTGAGCGTCACCGTGGGCGGCATCCGTGGCTCCCTGGCCCAGGCCAAGCGCGTCATGGACGTCCTGGCCGTGGACGAGGCCGTGCCCGAGGTGCCCGATGCCCCGGCTTTGGTCGTGAAAAACGCCGAAGTGCGCTTTGATGCGGTGTCCTTCGGCTACACCCCGGAAAAGATGGTCTTAAACGACCTCGATTTCACCTGCCGGGGCGGTTCCACCGTGGCCGTGGTCGGCCAGACCGGCGCCGGCAAGACCTCGCTTATAAGCCTGCTGTTGCGCTTCTATGATCCCCAGAAAGGGGCCATCACCATCGACAGCCAGGATCTGCGCGCGGTCAGCCTCAAAAGCCTGCGCGACCAGATCGCCATCGTGCTCCAGGAAACCCAGCTGTTCCCCATGTCCGTGCACGACAACATCGCCTACGGCAAAAAACAGGCGACCCGGGAAGAAGTGGAGCGCGTGGCCAGGCTGGCCAATGCCCACGAGTTCATCATGGGTCTGCCCAAGGGCTACGACACCGTCCTCGGCGAAAAGGGTTCCAACCTGTCCGGCGGCCAGCGCCAGCGTCTGGCCATCGCCAGGGCCCTGCTCAAGGACGCGCCGTTGCTCATCCTCGACGAGCCCACCTCGGCCCTCGACGCCGAGACCGAGGCCCTCATCATGGAAGGCCTGGAGCGGCTCATGGAAAACCGCACCACCTTCGTCATCGCCCACCGCCTGTCCATGATGCGCCGGGCCGACGTCATCCTGGTCATCAAGAACCAGCGCATCCACGAAATGGGCTCCTACGACGAGCTGATGGCCAGAAACGGTGAATTCGCCCGACTCCACGCCATCCAGATGGGCAAGGGACGCCCCGAGAAGTTGCCGCCGCACCCCTTGGTGGCGTAAAGAATTGAAGAATGAGCCGGGGGGAAACCTTTCTGAAGAAAGGTTCTCCCCCCGGGCCCCCTTTCCAAAGACTTTTAGTTATAATAGGATGTTATATCTATAAGGTTTTTTTAGAAATGGGAAAATTTTTGTCCATCTCCCTTTAAAGTTTTTCGGGAGGGTGGGGGCTCGGGGG